>DAINRN010000072.1:0-10444 GCA_036741815.1 Acidobacteriota bacterium | reverse complement strand
GGGACGGCCCCATGGCTGCCGTGGCAATCGTTGCAGGTCGGCGCCGAGAGGTCCCCCTCGCCGTAAAGCGCGGCGGCGTGGACGCTCGTCTTGTAGTCGGCGTACTGGCGGGTGGGAAGGCCGTACGACTTCATGAGCTGCTCGTCGGCGTGGCAGCGGGCGCAGGTCTCGGCCAGCCGCGTGGGATGCACGGAGGAGCGCGGATCGCCCACCGGCCGGATGCCGTGCACGCCGTGGCAGTCCACGCACACCGCGACCTTCTCGTCGCCCGCGGCGTTGCGCTTTCCGTGCACCGACGTGCGGTACTCGGCCAGCTGGTCGACGCGCGTGTGTGGGTTGAAGCCCTTCATGAAGTCGGCGTCCGCGTGGCAGCGCGCGCACAGTTGCGGTATGCGCAGCCGGGCCGGCTTTCCGCTCCAGCCCTTCTTCTCGTCGTGCGCGGCCTCGATGTCGTCCGCGGGACCGGCGGGATTGCCTCCGTGGCAGTCATGGCACGCCAGGCCCTTCTGGAAGTGGACGTCGTCCTTGACGCGGCGGGCGGGCTCCGCAGCCGCGCCGTCCAGCTCGGCGTGGCAGGTCACGCAGCTCGAGGGCGGCGCCGGGGTGGCCGCCGGCTTCGGCTCCGCGGCGTGGGCGGAGGTCGCGGCCCAGAGCAGGAGAACGGTGGCGGCGCCCGCTCGCATCCTCAGGGCCCGCGCTTCAAATACACGACGGCCGTGGCCGCGGCCACGTACGCCACCACCACCCAGCCCAGGACGGTGAGCGCGCGGCTGCGGCGCGGGTCGCGGCCCGGATCGACGAGCGGCACGATCACGAGGACGAGACCCCCGAGGCCGAAGACGAGCAGGCCAAGCAGCTCTCCCTCGATGCCGAGGACGTGGCCGGGGATCCATTTCAGGGTCTGGAACATCCAGGCGAAGTACCACTCGGGCCGGATGCCGGCGGGCGCGGGCGCAAAGGGGTCGGCCTTCTGGCCCAGCTCCCACGGGAACAGCGCCGCCAGGGCTGCGAGAACGCCCACGGCGGCGGACCACCCGATGGCGTCGCGCAGGAGGAAATTGGGAAAGAAGGGCAGGGTGCGCGGGGGACGGCCGGTGCGGGCCTCCGTCTCGCTCTCGGGCACGCTCATCCCGTGCTTCTGCACGAGCAGGAGGTGCGCGGCCAGCAGCAGCGTGGTGGCCGCGGGCAGGACCGCGACGTGGATCCCGTAGAACCGCGTGAGCGTCCCTCCCGTGACCTGGTCGCCGCCGCGCAGGAAGCGCAGAAGGAACCGGCCGACCACCGGTATCCCGCCGGGCACCTCGGTGCCCACCTGCGTCGCGAAGAAGGCCAGCGTGTTCCAGGGCAGGAGGTACCCCGAGAACCCGAAGGCGAGCATCAGGAAGAGGAGCACGGCCCCCGTGAACCAGGTCAGCTCGCGGGGCCGCCGGTAGGCCTTGAGGAGGAAGACGCTGAACATGTGGACGAGGACGACGAACACCAGCAGGTTGGCCGACCACGAGTGGATGGAGCGCACGAGCCAGCCGAACGGGACCGTGGTCATGATGAACTGCACGCTCTCGAAGGCCTCGTCCGCCGAGCTGCGGTAGTACAGGAGGAGCAGGATCCCGGTGATCACCTGCACCGTGAAGAGGAACAGGGTCATCCCGCCCAGGTAATACCAGGCGGTATGGCGGTGCAGGGGGACTGCCTTCTTCCTGGCCACCGCGGCCAGCGCGGAGAGGCCGGTTCTCTCCTCCAGCCAGGCGCGGAGGCCGGACGGGGCCTGGACCTGGCCTTCCCCGCTCATGCCTTGGAGACCACCACCTCGCCGTTGGCGACGTGCACCGCGTACTGCTCGAGGGGCCGGGGCGGGGGCCCCGACACGTTGCGGCCGCTCAGGTCGTAGAAGCCGTTATGGCAGGCGCACCAGATCTGCTTGAGGTCGGCCCGGTACTGGACGGTGCAGCTCAGGTGCGTGCAGGTGGCGGCGAAGGCGCGATAGCCGCCGTCCGCGTCGCGAACGAGGAGCGCGGGGTGGCTCCCCAGGCGGAACACCCGGGCCTCGTTGGGCTTCAGCTCCCCGTCCCGGGCGGCAAGGGCGCTCTTGGTTTGCGCCTCGGGCACGTCCGGCGGCGTCAGGTACCGCGCGACGGGGTACAACACGGAGAGGCACATCGCTCCGAGCGATGTGCCCAGGAACCAATCCAGCAGCCTGCGCCGCGTCACGGCCGGCTGCCCGCTGCCCGCTAATTCTTCGGCTCCACGTACTCCTTCAGCCAGGCGACGTCGACCTCCTTGGCCTTGCGCTTCTCCTTCTGGTCGACGAGGTACTGGCCGCGGGGGTTCGGCTTGTGCGCCTCCTTCTTGGGCATCTTGTCTTCGTGGCAGTACTGGCAGTTGGCCGCAGGGAAGCCCGCCGCCTTGGCCTTCTTCTGCATGTCCATCGAAGCCCCGGCGTCACCCGCGCCTGCCAGGAAGATCGCGACCGCGAGCAGACCGACGGTGCGGCCGGCAAGCATCTGTCTCGTCATTCCAGTCCTCCCGTGTGTCCAGCCAGTCTACTGCCAACGATAGGTGAAGCTCACGCCCCCCACCCAGGCCTGGTAGTCCCGATTGTTCGCCTGCAGGAAGAACGACGCCGGCATGTAGTTCACGGCGTTCTCCGTCTGCGCGTCGTCGATGCTGTAGTCCTCGAAGCCGACGCCCACTGCCGCGGTCCACCTCTTGGCGAACTGGTAGCGCAGCCACGCCGTGGCGTTGGTGAACGTCGTGTCGTCGAACTCGGGGATCTCGCAAGGGGTCCCCCCGCTCCCGCTGGCGCACTGCTGCAACAGCGGGTTCGTGCCGTAGATGGAGGTGCTGTAGCCCGGCCGCAAGGACACCAGGTTGTTGCCGTCGATGTCCTGGTAACGCGCGAACAGGGAAAGGAACCACTTGTCGGGGACCAGGGTGAAGTCCGCGCCTCCGCCGAAGCTGTTTCCCTTGGTCGTGGTGTTCGACGACCAGACGTCATTGGGGTTGAAGTTCAAGGTGCTGCCGCTCTGCCGGCCGGTCTGGAGGATGTCACCGTCCTCCCACGTATAGAAGGCGTACGCGTTGATCCGCGCGCTGGCCGCCAGGTTCGCCTCCAGCGTGAAGGTGTCGTAGGCGTCGTCGACCAGGCCGAGGGGCGCCTGCTGGCCGCCGGGGCAGAACGCCGCCTGGCCGGTGAACAGGTCCACGTCCTCGCAGACCACCGGGTCCTGGTTGTACTCGAACTTGGTGTGCATGTACGAAGCGAAGGCGCTCAGCTTGCCGGAGCCCGGCGAGACCTCCACCTGGGCTCCCAGGCGCGTGAGGTCGCGCTTGGCCTGGTCGGAGCGGCGAAGGACAGTCTGGTTCGCGGGCAGGGCGACCTCGCCCGGCTCGCTGATGAACGAGTGCTCCTCGGCCAGCGCGGCGTCGTAGCCGTCGAAGTCGCGGCTGCCGAACTCACCGATGCCCCGCAAGACGAGCCAGTCTCGCCGCAGATCAGCGGCGATCCGGAACACGTTCTCCGTCGTCTCCTCGGTCTCGCGGAAGGTCCGCTTCATACGGTTGTACTTCCAGCCGCCCTCCAGGCCGACGGCGCCGAGCTGGTACGTGGCGAAGGCGTCGAGCGTATCGCTCGTGTACCCGTAAGGCACGGTGATGCGGGGGATGTCTTCCCACACGGCGTCGAAGCGCACGTAGCCTTCCTCGAGCCGGTGGCGGGGCGTCTTGTTGTCGAGGTCGTAGCGCCGGTACCGCGCGGTCACGCCCAGGTTATCGGTCAGCCGAGTGTTGAAGAACGCGCTCAAGGCCAGGGTGTCGGCCTCCCCGCCGGCGTTGGTAGCGAACAGGGGCGCCGTGACCGCGTTCTCACCGCCGGGCGTGACGATGGCGGTGTTGGTGGTCCAGGGGATCAGGGGATCCTGGTCCTGCGTCCACTGCCCGAGGGTGACGTCCGCGCTGAGGCGCGTGCTCTCCCCGAGCTTGAGCGCGGCCCCCACGGACTCGGTGACCGCCTTGTTGTCGGGGGGCAGCGCCGTCCTCCCGAATGCCGGGCCGTTCTTGGAGGCGGAGCCGGGCGCCTGGTAGGCGCTGGGGTCGGTCCCGTCGGTCACGCGGAACGGGTTGTCGAAGCTGAAGGTGTCGAAGGAGTTCTTGAAGTCGTTGAAGCGGACCGCCGCCCGCAGCGTGCCCCAGTCGCCCTTGTAGGCCCCGTTCAGCGCGACGTCCTGCGTCACGTAGAGGAGCGGCTCCGGGGTCTCCACCACGTTGCCGAAGCCGAACGACGTGCCGTTGGCGGCGCGCGTCCCCGACCGTCGCTCGTGGAAGTAGGTGACGCCGACCTCGAAGTCGGACTCCCCTGGCGTCACCGTGAAGGCCAGGTTCGTCCTTCCCCGCATCAGCTTGAGGTCGACGTTGGCGGGGGCCGCGGCCAGCGAAGGGGCCACCAGTCCCGACAGGAACGCGTAGTTCACGCTCGAGCTCGGCGCCGCTGCGATCGCGCCCTGGTGGGCCGCCTGCAACGCGTCGCTGAGCTGCCAGTTGCTGTCGGTGGTGGGGCGCAGGATGCTCGTGCCGCCGTTGCCGAAGTTGTGGGGGACCGACAGGTACGCGGCGGTCAGACGGACCGTCCCGTTGTCGACGAAGCCGAAGTACCGCTGGTCCTTCTGGGTGACGTCCTTCCCCATGACCTGATACCGCCAGCGTCCCTTCTTGCCCGCGAACGATACCTGCGGGGCCACGGGCCCCTGGGGAATATCGCGGTACTCGAGGAACTTCGAGGAATTGGTGTCGAAGTCCTTCTGGAGGACGCCGAGGGTGACCTCGGCGTCGTCGAAGTCCTCCTGCGAGAAGGCGGGCGCGGCCAGGGCCGCGAGGGCGAGGGCGAGAAGGCTGGTGCGCTTCATGGCTCCCTCCTCAGCGCCCGAGGTACGGCCCGCTGGGCGCGTTGCCGCCGTGGACGTTCTGGTGGCAGTTCTTGCATGCGTGCTCCACGGCGCGGTTGCTGGCGGTGGTCTGCTGGCCCGCCGCGTTGATGTTGCTGTAGAGCGTCCCGGGGTGCCGCGTGTTCAGGTGACAGCGCTGGCAGAGCCACGGCTGCTGCGAGACCAGCATCTTGTCGTGGTTCGAGCCGTGCGGGTTGTGGCAGTTCAGGCAGTTCTCCCGCACCGGCGCGTGCTCCCAGAGGAACGGGCCGCGCTTCTCGGTGTGGCACTGCAGGCAGAGCTCGTTCGTCCAGTCGGCGCGGATCAGCTTGGGCTTGCTCCCGTCGTGGACGTTGTGGCAGCTGGTGCAGGTCATCAGGCCCTCGCGCACCGGGTGGTGTGACGTGCGCAGGGACTGGGCACGGATCGCGTTGTGGCACTTGTAGCAGGTCTCGGGCTCGGAGGCGGTCTTGAGCTGTCCCTTGACGGTCTGGGGATCGTGAACCGAGTGACACTCGGTGCAGGCGACGCCGCGGCGGTCGTGGGGGCTGCCCTGCCAGGCCGCGTGGTGGGTCTTCTCGTGGCAGTCCAGGCAGGTGGCGTTGATCTCCTTCGCCTTCTTGGTCTTCATCGAGATGGCGTCCACGGGCCCGGGCTCGCCTTTTTCGAGGTTGGACTTCAGGTGGGCGGCGACGTCGTCGCCGTGGCAAGAGGCGCAGCTGCCCGCCGTTGCCGCGTGAGGCGTCTTCTCGAACTTCGTGAAGACGGCTTCGTGGCAGGTCTTGCAGTCGCCGACGTCGAAGGCGGGGTGGACGGGTGGGGCCGCGTCTTTGGTCTTGGGCTCGGCCTGAGCCGTAGCCGCGGGTGAGGCCTGGGCGGCGGGCTCAGGCGGGGCCTGGGCGCGAGCGTGGGCCGCGGCCGCGACCCACGGGAGGACCACCGGTACGAGGACGAGGACGCCCAGGAGTCGCTTCATAGACCTCCCCCGTTCGGGCTGAAATACTATGCGAAGTTGGGGCTCGGTAAATAGGCTAAAAGTCCCATAGGCGCCAGAATGCTACAACCTCAACCCGCTCCATATGTTGGAGGCGTGGGACCGCGCAGACGTGCGGCCTCGGGGCGACGAGACCAGAGCCCATCAGTGAATGTGAGCGTCTGGGTTCGGCGGGGGCAGGCTCGCGAACGCGGGATGGTCGGCGGAGCCGCGGGCGAGGACGATCGCGAAGAGGAACGGGGGCAGCGCGCTGCCCAGGCGCCCGTTGACGAGCACGATCGGCGTCCCCTCGGGCTCGTAGCGCGCGGCCAGGGCGACGTCGTCGGCGAGCTTCCGCGCCGTCTCCTCGCTGGCCAGGCACGCCTCGAGCGCCGCCCGCGGCGCGTAGGGAGCGGCCAGCGCGTAGACCCGGTCCGTCGTGAGGGTGCGCTGTTCGGCGAAAAGGGCGCCGGCCAGAGCCCGCGCGCCGGCTTGGCCCTCCACGCAGATCTGGACCCGCGGGGCGAGGCAGCGCACCGGGTCCGCGGCGCGCCGTGGGATTTGCGCGTTGCATCCCCCGTCGAGCGGGTAGAACCGCGAGTCCACGCTGAAACGGCCCGGGGGCACGACCCGCTCCAGCTCGTCCCACGCCCCGTGCAGCTCCGCGCAATGCGAGCAGCGGACGTCCGTGAACTCCGTGAAGCGTACGGGCGCGTCCGGGGCGCCGCGCAGGGCACGCGGTGACGGCAGGTCCAGCGCAGGCCCGCGGCGCATGCGCCCGAGCGCGTCGCTCAAGACCTGCCGGACCGGCGGGGACAGCGAGGCCACGAACCCACGGAAGGCTTCGTCCTCCGAGGCGTCGGCGGGAGGTGGCGCTTGCGGGATGGCTGCCGTGGGCGGCGGCGGTGCCGCCGGCACGAACACCATGACGCTGTACGACCCGAGGACGAAGGTCGCGGCGAGCATCGATCCCTGGGCGGGCTGGGGCAGGCCGCGGTCGTGCCAGGCGAAGAGCGCGATGGCGGCATGGGCTCCCACCAGCGCGTAGGCCACGGCGCACGCCGCGCAGAAGGTATGTTCGGACACGCTGACCGCCGCCAGGCTGAACACGGTCATGAGACCCGCGGCCGAGAGACAGCGCAGCGCGGTGATCGCCGCGGTCCACGGTCTTCCCTGTGAGACGCGGGCCAGCGCCAGGATCGCCAGGCCCAGCGCGGCCAGGCCCCAGACGACGCCCCATCCCGCCACCGTGACGCCGGTGGCGCGCTGCACGCCGAGCGCGAACGGCGTCTGCCACAGCGCGGAGCAACCGCCTTCGTTGGCGCCGCAGACCGTCTTCACCGCGGCGGCTGTGGGCCCGAGAACGAGCGCGAGCGACCAGGCCGCCGCGAGGCCGCCCAGGACGGCGAGCGCGCCCAGCGAGGCGCGCGGCGGTGGAACGGAGATGGCGGCGCGCGCGGCCACGCGCTACCGCAGCACCAGCCGCAGGCCGGACGAGCCCGCGGCCACATCGTCGAGGCGCGCGGAAGGGTCGTCGGGTGCGCGCGTGAGCGGGTCGCCGTCCGAATCCACGCGCACCTCCACCCGCGCCCGTGCCGGCAGCGGCTGCCCCATCATCGAGTCGCCGGGGCCGATCACGAAGGGGAGCGGGAACGACGAAGCGGGCAGCCGCTTCACGGCCGTAGGCGGCCCACCCGCCGTGCCCGATTCGCGGACGGTGACGAACACGATGGCGCCCGCCTTCACGCGCGAGGCCAGCGACGGCGGCAGCTCGATCACGCCGGCCAATCCTCCGGCGGCCGCGTCTCCACCGGCGCGCACGGACGACTGCTCTTCCGCGGCTGCGGCGGGCGGCGGGATGGCCGCGTGCGCATCGCCCACCTCCGCAGCCCCCGCTTCCTGACTCCCCGAGGCGCGGATCCCCGGGAGCACGCGCGCCAGGACGTCCGCCCGCTCCGGGAACCGGCGGGAGGCCTCGTCGATCGCGGCCTGCGCCTCCTTGTCGCGTCCCGCGCGCGTCTCCACGAGCGCAAGGTGCAGGTAGCCCTCGAAGAGGTCAGGGTCCTGCGCGAGGGCCTGCTTCAGCATCTTTCGCGCGACGTCGGGCTGACCCATGGCCAGGCGCACCAGGGCCTGGTACGACAAGGCGCGGGGATGACCGGGCTGCTTGCCCAGCACGTACTGCGTCTCGTTCCAGACCGCCATCAGGTCCCGCCGGCGCAGGTGCAACTGGGCGAGGTCGAGGCGGGCGTCGAGGTCGTCGGGATTCTTCTCCAGCGCCGCGCGCACCTCGGCTTCTGCTTCGGCGTCGGCTCCCCCGTCGGCGTCGGTGGCCGGCGACGGCTGCGGGCGTCCCGCCGAGGGCAGGTTCCCGGTCAGGCCGCCACCCTCCTCACGGGGCCGCGCCGCGCCCACCACGTAGAAGACGAGGAGCCCGACGGCGGCCGCGGTCGCGGTCCCCCACACGAAGCCGCGGAGGGCGGGCCGGGAGACCAGGAAGCCGGATGCGCCGGCCTCCGCGGGAGGGGCCGTGGACGCAGCCGCGGCCTTGCCCTTCTTCGCGGGCGCGAGCGAGGCCGCGCGCTCCTCGCGCTCGCGCAGGGTCTCCGCGGCCTGCAGCTCGAGGGCGTAGCGCTCCCGCGCGAGCTGCTCCGGGCTCCGCTTCGCGCCCAGGTCCTGCAGCTCCCGCAGCTGCAGGACGAGGACGTCGAGGCGGCCGTCCAGGTCGCGCAGCTCGAGAGGCACCGATTCGGGAACGCGCGCCGGCACCGGACCGCGCACCATCCGCCAGACGAGGATCGCTCCCAGCACGAGGCCTGCGGCCAGAGCGGCCAGGGGCCAGCCCCAGGCGACGGCGCTCGCCTCCATCAGACGGGACGACCTGCGGCCGGAACCGGCGCGGCGGCGGGCCCGCCTTCGCGCGCGGGCGAGACCCCGCCGGGCCAGCCGTAGGCCCGCTCGCGGACACGCAAGACGCAGCGCGCGAGAACGGGATCGGAGGGAAGCGTGTCGGGGCCCGGCAGCGCGTCCGGAGCGGCGATGCCGGTGTCATTCGCAGGCGCCTCCGCAGCCGCGGCGCGCGGCGCGCGCAGTGCCCACGCGATCACCACCGCTCCCAGCACCAGGCCCAGCAGTGGCGCCAGCCAGACCAGCCAGTTGACGCCGCGCAGCGGCGGCTTCAGCCGTACGAACTCTCCGTACGACCGCTCGAAGTAGGACAGGACCTGCTCCTCGTCGTACCCCGCGGCGACAAGGTCCTTGACCTGCGCCCTCATGTTCGAGGCCATGGTGGACGGCGAGTCGGCCACGGACAGGCCCTGGCACACCGGGCAGCGCAGCAGGCCCGCGACCTCGTCGGCGCGGGTTTCGAGCGCGGCGCCTTGCAGGCGCGGACCGCGCGGAGGTCCGACCACCCGCGCCGGGTCCTCCGCGGGTTCCTGCGCCTGCGCGGCGCCCGCGGCCCCGGTCAGGGCCAGCAGCAGGAAGACCGCGGGCCGGCCCACCCTCACCGCCGCACCTTGCGCAGGTTCTCCGCCATCATCTCGGGGTTCAGGGGATAGGCCACCTTGGCCTGGATCACGCCCGCGGCGTCGATGAAGTACGTCTCGGGGACGCCGGCCACGCCGTAGGCGATGGCGGTCTTCGCTTCGGGGTCGAGCAGCGACGGGTAAGGGGCCACGCGCCTCTGCAGGAACGCGCGTACGCGGTCCTCGTCGTCCTCGTAGACGACGCCGAGGAACTGCACGTCGCCCCGAAGAGCCGAGGCCGTTTCCACGAGGGTCGGGTGCTCCTCGATGCAGGGGGCGCACCAGGTGGCCCAGAAGTTGAGGACCAACGGACGGCCCTTGAGCGATTCGAGCGTGATGGCCGGACCGCCGCCGACCGGCGTCAACGCGAAGGCCGGCGCGGTGCGGCCGACGAGCGGCGACCTTATGGAGTGCGGGTCGCGGCCGAGGTTCAGGAGCAGGACCGCGATCAGGGGCGCCACCACCAGCAGGCCCGCCAGCAGGACCCGGCGATTGACGACGGCGCGGGGCGCGGGCGTCGCCGGGGAGGAGCGCTCGGACGAGGCCACGGTCACCGCTCCGCGGCCAGCCGGGAGTGGGCGGCGGCAGGCGATTCCACGCGCGCGGGCGCGGCCGCCGCGCGGCGGCCGGGCAGCAGCGCCGCGAGGCCGCCCAGCGCCATCACCACCACCGACCCCCAGATCCAGGCCACCATCGGGTTCACCATGGCCAGCAGGCCCAGCGTCCCCTGGTCGGGATCGATGTTCATGACGGACAGGTACAGGTCCTCGAAGAGCGAGGTGCGCACCGCGGGAGTACCCACGGGCTCGCGCTGGGTCTCGTACTGGTTCATGCGCGGCGTGAGGACGCCGAGGTCCCGGCCTCCCTTCGTCACCGCGATCCGCGCCACCAGCGACTCGCGGTGCGGCTCGCGCACCTGCTCCGCCTTGAGGAAGGTGAGGGTGTAGGCGCCGACGGTCGCCTTCTCGCCTTCGCGGAGCTGTAGCTCCTTCGAGGTGCCCATGGTGCTGCTGACGGCGATGGCCACC
>DAINRN010000071.1:0-10456 GCA_036741815.1 Acidobacteriota bacterium | reverse complement strand
GCTTTGAACCAGCCGGCCGTGGTCATGGCCGTCACGGACAAGGCCAAGGACAAGAAGGGCATCTCCGCCTTCATCGTGGAGCTCGGGACCCAGGGCTTCCGCTCCGGGAAGAAGGAGGACAAGCTCGGCGTCCGCTCGTCCGACACGTCCGAGCTCGTCTTCGAGGACTGCCGCATCCCCGCGGCCAACCTGCTGGGCAAGGAAGGCTACGGGTTCATCGACACCCTTCGCATCCTGGACCGCGGGCGCATCGGGATCGCCGCCTTCTCCCTGGGCATCGCGCAGGCCTCGCTGGAAGCCTCGTACCGCTATGCCATGGACCGCCGTCAGTTCGGCCACCCCATCGGGGAGTTCCAAGGCATCCAGTTCAAGATCGCGGACATGGCCACCAAGGTGGAGGCCGCGCGCCTCTTGACCTGGAAGGCCGCCGTCCTGCGCGACTCGGGCAAGGAGCACACGACGGAGTCCTCTATGGCCAAGCTCTTCGCCAGCGAGGCCGCGGTCGAGGTGGCCATGGAGGCGGTCCAGATCCACGGCGGCTACGGCTACATCAAGGACTACCCGGTCGAGCGCTACCTGCGGGACTCCAAGCTGGGCACCATCGGCGAGGGCACGAGCGAGGTGCAGCGCCTGGTCATCGCCCGCGAGCTCCTGGGCCTGCGCAAGATGGTGCGGTAGCCACGGCCGTGGCCCACTCGTCCGTGCCGGCGCTGGTGGCCGGCGTGCTCGGGGGGGACGTGCGGGCGCTGGCCCGCGCCATCACGCTGGTCGAGGACGGGCGGCCCGAGGCCCGCGAGGTCCTGGCCGGGGTCTTCGCCCGGGGCGGCCGCTCCCTCGTGGTCGGGATCACCGGTCCCCCGGGGGCGGGGAAGTCCACGCTGGTGGACCGGCTCACCGCGCGCCTGCGCGGGCAGGGGAAGACCGTGGGCGTCATCGCGGTGGATCCCACCTCGCCCTTCAGCGGCGGCGCCATCCTCGGCGACCGCATCCGGATGCAGGCCCACGCCACGGACCCCGCGGTCTTCATCCGCTCGATGGCGACGCGCGGCCATCTGGGGGGCCTGGCCCTGGCCACGGGGCACGCGGTGGCCCTCCTCTCCGCCTCGGGCAAGGACGTGGTCCTGGTGGAGACGGTGGGCGTCGGCCAGGACGAGGTGGAGATCGCGGGCGCGGCCGACGTCACGGTGGTGGTCCTGGTCCCCGGCCTGGGCGACGAGGTGCAGGCGCTGAAGGCGGGGATCATGGAGATCGCCGACGTCTTCGCGGTCAACAAGGCGGACCGCGACGGCGCGGACCGGCTGGTGGCGGAGATCCGCGCCATGCTCTCCCTCGGCGCGCACGAGGTCCTCCTGCCCGCGATCGTGAAGACGGTGGCCACCGACGACCAGGGCATCGACGACCTGCTGGAGGCGGTGGAAGACTTCCGCGCGCGGGCGGAGTCCTCGGGCCTCCTGGCGCGGAAGCGGCGTGCGCTGCTCGCGCGGCAGCTCGAGGAGATCCTCCAGGACCGCGTCCTGCGGCGGGTACGCGCGCGGGTCTTGACCCCCGAGGAGACGGAGCGGATCGTGGACCGGATGGCGGCCCGTGAGGTGGACCCCTTCGGCGCGGCCGACCTTGTCCTGGAGAGGATGGGGCTGTGAAGGTCTTGAGGATCGATCACCTGGGGATCGCGGTCCCGCACCTGGACGAGGCGGTGAAGGCGTACGAGGCCCTGGGCCTCACGGTCGAGTCCACGCACGTGGAGCCCACGGAGAGGGTCCGCGCCGCGTTCCTGCCCGTGGGCGAGTCGCGCCTGGAGCTGCTCGAGCCGACCGATCCCTCCTCGGTCATCGCCCGCTTCCTGGAGAAGCGGTCCGGGCTGCACCACGTCTGCGTCCTCGTCGAGGACATCGAGGCCGCGCTCGAGGACCTGAAGTCGCGCGGCGTGCCGCTCATCGACGAGGTCCCGCGGCCGGGAGCGGGCGGCTGCCGCGTCGCCTTCCTCCATCCCCGGGCCGCGGGCGGCGTGCTGCTGGAGCTGAAGGAGGTGGATCATGGCGCGTGAGGGCTGGCGTCAGGGGCCGATCGACATTGGCGGAGGCGGGGGAGGCCCCTCCTGGCCTCGGAACATCCCGCGTGTCCCCGCCGCCGGCCTCAAGGCGGCGGCCGGGCTCCTCGCCCTGCTGATCCTCCTGTTCACCGGCTACTACCAGATCGAGCCCGACGCGGTGGGTGTCGTCCAGCGCTTCGGGAAGTACGTGCGGACGACGGAGCCCGGGCCGCACCTCAAGATCCCCTTCGGCGTCGAGACCGTGACCAGGGTGCCGGTGCAGCGCCAGCTCAAGGAGGAGTTCGGTTTCGAGACGGTCGCCGCGGAGGTGCGGTCGCAGTACCGGACGAGCCCCGCACAGGTCAAGGAGTCCTCGATGCTCACCGGGGACCTGAACGTGGCGGTGGTGGAGTGGATCGTCCAGTACCGGATCAAGGACCCGAAGCTGTGGCTGTTCCACCTGCGCGAGCCGCGGCAGACCTTCCGCGACATGTCCGAGGCGGCCATGCGGAAGGTGGTGGGCGACCACAGCGTGGACGAGGTCCTCACCATCGGCCGGGAGGCCATCGCGCTTCTCGCCCGCGAGGAGCTGCAGAGGCTCTGCGACCTCTACAAGAACGGCATCGAGGTACAGCAGCTCGTGCTGCAGGACGTCAACCCGCCCGACCCCGTGAAGCCCGCCTTCAACGAGGTCAACCAGGCCATCCAGGAGAAGGAGCGGGCCATCAACGAGGCCTGGGCCGAGTACAACAAGGCGGTGCCCCGGGCCAAGGGCGAGGCCGAGCAGGCCGTGCGCGCCGCCGAGGGATACGCGCTGGAGCGGGTCAACAACGCCGAGGGTGACGCCAAGCGCTTCGACGCCGTCTACGAGGAGTACCGCAAGGCCCCCGGCGTGACCCGGACGCGCATACACCTGGAGACGCTCCGCGACATCCTGCCCCGGCTGAAGAAGAAGGTGATCCTCGACGAGAAGGCCCGCGGGGTCCTGCCCCTGCTGCAGCTCCAGGGCAAGCCGGGGGAGGCCGTGCCGTGAGCGGCGCGCTGCGTGCCGTGGCCGTCGTGCTGGCCCTCGTCGTGCTCAACGCCTCCGTCTACACCGTCTCCGAGACCGAGCAGGTGATCGTCACCCAGTTCGGCAAGCCGGTAGGCGGCCCCGTCACCGACGCGGGATTGCACGTGAAGTGGCCGTTCATCCAGACCCTGCACCGGTTCGACAAGCGCTGGCTGGAGTTCGACGGGGATCCCAACCAGATCCCCACCAAGGACAAGAAGTACATATGGGTGGAGACGTATGCGCGCTGGCGTATCGCGGACCCGTTGCGCTTCTACCAGGCCGTGACCGACGAGCGGGGAGGCCAGAGCCGCCTCGACGACGTGGTGGACGGCCAGACGCGCAACGCGGTGGCCTCCTTCGACCTGATCGAGATCGTGCGCTCCACCAACCGCCCCTTCCAGGTGACCGAGGAGCTGGAGGGGATCGGATCCGCCGAGGCCCTGACGAAGATCGAGGTGGGGCGCGAGAAGATCGCCCAGGTGATCCTGAAGAAGGCCGCCGAGATCACCCCTCAGTTCGGCATCGAGCTGGAGGACGTGCGCTTCAAGCGCCTCAACTACATCGACACCGTGCAGCAGAAGGTCTTCGAGCGCATGATCTCGGAGCGCCGGCGCATCGCCGAGCGCAGCCGCTCCGAGGGGCAGGGGCGGGCGGCCGAGATCCGGGGCCAGAAGGAGCGGGACATCCTGGCCGCCACGTCGGTGGGCTACCGGTCGGCCCAGGAGCTGAAAGGCGCCGCCGACGCGAAGGCCACGGCCATCTACGCCCGGGCCTACGGGAAGGACCCCCAGCTTTACGAGTTCCTGAAGAGCATGGAGACGCTGAAGGAAGGCCTCGACCCCGAGACCTGGCTCATCCTCTCCACGGACACGGAGCTGCTCAAGTACCTGAAGAGCCCGGGACAGTAGGCATGGCGTGGCCGGGCCCAGCGCCGTGGAGGCGGCTCGCCTTTGGAGCCGCCGCCGGCGCCGGCGCGGCCGTGGCCCTGATCGTGGCCGAGGTGGCGGCGAGCCTGCTCCTGGGCGCGCCGCTCCCCCCCAGGGCCTGGGCGTTCCTGGCCCTCTACTGGGTGCCGGCCTTCGCCATCGTGGGCGCGATCGGCGCGCTCCTGTCCCGGCCTTCGCTGGCCTCGGCCGCGCTCGTCTGGCTGCCGGCGCTCGCCTACTGCGTTCTGGTCGCGACCCAGGACCTGCCGGGGGGGCGGACCGGCGGGGCGCCCGGGCGTCTGGCGGCGCTGCTGGCCGCCGTCGTGTCCATCGGCGCGGCGGCCAGGATCACCGAAAGCACCCTGGCGCGGCGACGGGTCACCGGCATGCCGGCGCACCTGTTGCGGTGGGCGCTCACGCTCGTCGTGGTGGCGGCCGCCCAGGTCGGAGGGCGCCTGCTCCACGGCGCGACGGGAAGCGCGGTCCTGGTCCTGCCGCTGGGCGTGGCCACCGCCGCCGTCCTGTTCGCGCTCGCGCTCGCGCCCGCGGCGGCCCGCCTTCCCCCGCGAGCCGCGGGAGGCATCGCGGCCGTCCTGGTGGCCGCGGTCGCGCTGCCCGCCGCGTGGCAGGCGGGCCGGCCGCCGCCGGGAAACCTGCGCGACGACGCGCAGCCCGCGCCTCCGAGCGGCACGGCCGGGTCGCCCAACGTCGTCCTGATCGTGCTCGATGCGGTGCGGGCGTCCAGCCTCTCGTGCTACGGCTACGAGCGGCGCACCACGCCCCACCTCGACGCCTTCGCCGCCGGCTCCCTTCGCTTCGCGTCCGCCACCACCGTCTCCTCCTGGTCGGTGCCTGCGCACGCGTCGCTCTTCACGGGCCTGTTCGCGCCGGAGCACGGCGCCGGCGGCGCGCAAAGCGACGCGCGCACGGGCCTCTCGCGCCCGGCGCCCCTGGACGCGCGCTTCGTGACGCTCGCGGAGGCCCTGGCCGGACGCGGCTACGCGACGGCGGGTGTCAGCGCGAACCCCCTGGTGGCGCCGAGCATGGGGCTCAGTCAGGGCTTCCGGTTCTTCGACGCGCGCCCCTCGCCGCGCGCCCTGGGGCCCGGTTACCGGAGCCTGCTCCAGCGGCTGCAGGGCGTCCTGCCCCCCGCCCTGCTGGCCGAGCCAATGCGGTTGACGTTTCCCAGCGCGATGCGCTCGGCGGCGGAGATCACCGACGCCGCCTTCGACTGGCTGCGCCGCCGGCCGCGCGGGCAGCCCTTCCTGCTCTTCGTGAACTACATGGACGCCCACACGCCCTTCGTTCTCCGCCCAGGCTTCAGCGGCCGCTGGCCCGGCCGCTCCCCTCGCCTTCCCGAGCACGGGCTGCCCGACACCGCGGCGGTCATGGCGGGGCGGCGCCCCCTCACCGCGGAGGAATCCAGCCACCTCCGCGCCCTTTACGACGACGCCCTGAGCTATCTCGACCATCACCTGGGACGCCTGTTGGCGGCGCTCGACGCGCAGCCGGACCGGGAGCGCACCTGGATCATCGTCACCGCCGACCACGGCGAGCAGCTGGGCGAGCACGGCCGCCTCGGCCACGACTGCGTGCTGTACCCGCAGGTCCTGCGGGTGCCGCTCGTGGTGCGCTACCCCCGTGACTCCCCGGAGGCCGCGCGCCACGGCGGCACGGACGACCGGCCCGTGCAGCTGACGGACATCGCGCCCGCCGTCCTGGCCGGCGGGCCCCTTCTTCCGCCGCGTGGCAGGGCGGGCGGCGAGCGCGCCATGGCGGCCTCGGTCGACTGCTTCTGCTGGAGCGAGCATCCGCAGTTCCACGGCAGGGCGGCGCAGGCCGTCGTCCAGGGCGGCCTGGAGTATCTCGACGAGCAGGGCCGCGCCCCGACCCTCTTCGATCTCTCGGACCCCGTGCGGATCGCGTCGGGACGTCCCGACGACGCAAGCCGCCTGGCCCACGAGCTCGAGCAATGGAGGGCGGCCCTGGCCGGCGGGCCCACGCCCAGCGGCGAGCGGAACGCCGCGCGCGACGAAGCCCTGGCCGCCCTCGGCTACATCGAATGAGCGAGGCCGTTCGGGCGGAGCGGCGCCTGGACGGCACGATCCAGGCGTGCCTGGTCCTCGGGATCATGGGGTTCGCGGGGCTGCTCACGGCCGCGGGCGTCCTGTTGACACATGAGGACGGCTTCTACTATCTGGAGATCGCCCGGAACGTGGCGGCGGGCCGCGGCTCGACGTTCGACGGGCTCCACGCGACCAACGGCTATCAGCCGCTCTGGCTGGCCGTGCTGGTGCCGATCTTCTGGTGCCAGCCTTCGACGGAAGGCGCGATGGCCGCTGCCACCCTCGCCCAGGCCGCGCTGCTCTCGGCGGCGGCCGTCCTCGTGTTCCGCCTGGCGCGCGCGAGCGGGTTCCCCGCGGCTCCGGCGGCGATCGCCGGGTGCGCCTGGATGGCGCTCACCGCCCGCACGGCCCTGTCGGGGGTCGAGTTCGCGCTGACCGCGACGCTCCTGGCGGCGATCGCCCTGCAGCTGTCGCGCAACGCCGGGGCGACGCCCTCCACGCGCGCCTGCGCGGTCATGGGCCTGCTCATCGCGCTGGCCGTGCTGTCCCGCCTGGACATCGCCCTGCTCGGCCTGCTGGTGGCGGCCGAATGGGGGTGGCGCGTCCGCGGCAGCCCGGGGGCCGCGCGGCGTCTGGCCGCCCTCGTCGCGCCGGCCCTGGTGCTCGGCGCGGCCTACGCGCTGGGCAACGTCATGCTCGTCGGGCGTCCCTGGCCTGTGAGTGGCGCCGCCAAGCGGATCTGGTCGCTGCACCTGCTGGCGTCCGATCCGCTCTATCAAGCGCACGGCTGGCTGGCCGCCAAGGCCTGGCACCTGACCTGGCCGATGCGCCACCCGCTGGCCGCGGCCATGCCGTCGGTCCTGGTGGGCGGCCTGGCGGCGTGTGCCCTGCTGCTGGGCGGTGCGGGCCGACGGACGTCGCCGGCCCTGGAACCGCTCGGCGCCTCGCTGCACCGCCTGCGACCGCTCGTCCTCTTCTCGGGCCTGCAGCCGCTGGCCTACGCGCTCGTCTACCACGGCCACTACACGTACGCGCCGTGGTACTACGTCGCGCAGCCGCTCCTGGCCGCGCTCCTGATGTGCGCCGCCGCGCACGCGCTGCTGTCCGCCACCCCTCTACGCTTGCCGGCGGCGGTGGCCGGCGCGGCGTGGGCCCTGCTGCTGGCCGGTGTCGCCGCCGTGGGCGTCCAGAGCTACGCGCCGAAGCACGAGGACCCGCTCTACGTGGCCGCGCGCTGGGCCCGCGGCCAACTGGATCCGAGCGCGCGCGTCGGATCGTGGAACGCGGGAGCGATCGCCTTCCTTTCGGGCCGCGACGTGGTGAACCTGGACGGCGTGGTCAACACCTTCGACTATCTCGAGCGCGACCAGTACGACCTGTGTGCCTACTGGGAGCGCACGGGGATCACGCACCTCGTGGACGTGTTCGAGGCGCGCGAGGGATCCGTGGCCATGAAGGGCGCCACGCTGCCCGTGACCCGCTCCTACGAGCGCTGCGCGGACAGGCTGGAGCTGGTCTGGAGCGAGCGGATCCCCGCCAATCCCGGGTGGCCGAAGGCGTTCCGCTTCACTTCGACGAGGGGTCCGCGACCCGGCCCATGAACAGGATCATCCCGGTGGCGTTGTCCCGGATGAAGAACAGGAACGGGTGGTCGGCCTTGAACTCCGCGGGCGGCGCCATGGCGGCCGCCGCGCGCGCCATGACGGCCGCGGTGGCGGCGGCCGCCTCCGTCCCCTTCTCGTCCACCTTCACGAACGCCTTGTGGAAGACCTCGCTCAAGAAGAGGCGGTCGCGCGGGTCGGGAGGGTTGGCGATCGCGGTGAAGTCGGCCTGGGCGGGCGAGAACGCGTCCGCCATCCCCAGACCCGCCAGCACCTCGCCCAGCGCCAGCGAGCCGGGAGGATCCACCTCGAACTTCGGCAGGCTCACGTGCACGCGGGTGGGCGCGAGCGACCTGGCGATGCCTTCCAGACGCTCGGCGGTCAGCGTCGCCTCCAGGACCGGAAGACCGGCGTCGGCGTCGGGGAGCACCAGGAGCATCGAGAACTGCCCGCCCTTGTAGGGCAGCTCCACCGCCTTCAACGCGTCCTTGGCCGCGAAGCGGAACGATTCCACGGCGTGCATGGTGGGGACGTCTTTCTTCTGGGAGGCCGAGACGGTGAACGGCGCGGGGCGCGTGGACTCCTTCTCGAACGGCTCCGCCCAGTCCCCCAGGAAGTAGATGGCGTTCACGAGAACCAGGCGCGTCTCGCGGTCCACGCCTCCCGGCGGCACCAGGTCGCGGATCCGCTTCTCGGTCTTCTCCTCCACCCAGCCGTTGATGAGGACGCGCGATTTCTCAGCCCCGCGCTTGAAGTCCACCGGCTCCAGCGCCGCCCCAAAGGCGGCCCGGGTGGCGTCCATGTAGGCGGGCTCGAACTCGCAGGTCTTCTCGCCGAACATCCGGTTCGCGATCCGGAAGACCACGCCGCGAGCCGGGTCTTGCAGGGCAACCGCCAGCCGGCCCGAGGCCCGCATCACCTCGTCGGGCGATGCCTCGAAGCGGAGCACGCTCTGCATCTGCATCGCGGTCCCGCCGCGCGCGCCGGCCCAGGCCATGGACAGGGCCGTGCTGACGCTGGCCGGGGAGATGGCCCGGTTGCCGTCGCCGGGGCCCAGCCTGCGGTAGAGGTCGAAGGCGAAGGCGTTGCTGCTGCGGGCGAGCGAGACCTCCTCGTTCGCCGGGGGAGCGCCGCCGGCCAGGAGCATCAGGGGCAGTACGCAGAGCGCGGGCATGGCCTCCTCTTCCGCAAGTGGTGCAGAGTGTACCCCCGCTTGCGCGATACTGTGGCCGCGCCGTCTCCCTGACCACCTTGACCTCGCCCCCGCAATCCGACGTCCGCCGGCTCCTGGCCGCGCTCTCCGCCTTCGTGCTGACGGCCCTGCTCACGCGCTGGCTCTCGTTGGCCGTCGAGGTCCTCGACAGCGACGAGGCCGCGCACGTCGTCGGCTCGTGGGTGTGGATGGACGGCGGCCGGCTGTACACCGACTTCATCGACAACAAGCCGCCGCTGCTCTACGCCTACTACGCGCTGGCCCAGCTTCTCCTCGGGAGGGGCCTCTTCGCCGTCCATCTCTTGACGGCGGTGGTCACCGTCCCCCTCACCGCGCTCGCGGCCTCGGCGTTCTTCGGCCGCGACAGGCGAGGGATCGTCGCCGCCGCCCTTTCCCTCGTCTACGGCTCGTCTTTCCTCGCCCACGACATGCTGGCCGCGAACGCCGAGCTGGTCCTGCTCTTGCCCGCGGCCTGGGCGGTGGCCCAGGTCGCCGACGAGCGGCGCGCGTCGCGGCCGGCTTCCCTCCTGTGGGCCGGGATCCTGCTCGGCGTCGCCACCCTGGTGAAGACAACCGCGGCCTTTTGGCTGGCGGCCGTGGCCTGGTCGGTCCTGCGCACGGCACGGACAGGCGGACGCTGCGCGAGGATGCTCGCACTTGGCGCCGGCTTCGGCCTGCCGGTCCTCCTCGCCTGGGCGGCCTTCGCGGCCACCGGTGGCGCGCACGACATGCTCTATTGGCTGGTGTGGCGCAGCGCTGCGTACGCGGCCAGCCCGGTCAGCGCGGGCGAGGCGATGGAGCGGGCCGCGAGCTACCTCGTCCCTTGGCTGCTGGCCACCTCCCCGTTGTGGTGGGCCTGGGCGCGCTCGCGCGCCCTTCTCGATGCGCACCGCCGGCGCCTGGTGGCCGGGCTCGTCGTGACGAGCCTCGCCTCCGCCTTCGCGGGCTTCCGCTTCTACCCGCACTACTTCATCCCCGCGGCCTTCGCGCTGGCCCTGGGCGCGGCGCCCGCGGTGGCCGGCTGGTGCGCGCGTCCGCGGGAGCGGGCCGGCCGTGCCTTCCTGGCGGCGACGCTCGTCGTGGTCATCGTGTTCCAGGCCGTCAATGCCTGGCTCTACCTCGGCGGGTCGGGCGTCTATCGCGAGACCGATCCGGTGTATCGCGAGACGGTGGAGCGGCTCGCCCAGGACGCCTGCTTCCCGAACAGCCGGATCTTCGTATGGGGCTGGGCCCCGGGCTTCTACTACGAGGCCGGCCTGCGCGGCGTGCGCCCGGCCAGCCGTTTCGTCGTGATGGCACAGTCGGGGCTCACCCGGTATGTGTCCGGCCGGCAGCGCCGGACACCAGCGGCGCCGGGCGCGGTCCCGGCCCCGGGCCATTGGGACCTGCTGATGGGGGACCTGGAGCGGAGCCAGGCCACCTACGTCCTCGACACGGCCCCGGCGGGCATCTATCGCTGGGACCGTTACCCCGTCGAGGACTACCCGACGCTCGATCGTTACCTGACCGAGCACTACGAGTCGCTGGGGTCGGTGCGGGACGTCCGCATCCTCCGCCGCCGCGGTTG
>DAINRN010000070.1:1480-10612 GCA_036741815.1 Acidobacteriota bacterium | reverse complement strand
GGCTGGTCGTGAAGGCGTTCGACCTCGGCGGCGGCCAGTGGCGCTACGAGTACGGGCTCCAGAACTACGACTTCGACCCGCGCATCAAGAGCTTCAGCGTGCCGCTGCCGCCGGGCGTGACGGTGACCAACCCCGGCTTCCACGATCCGGACCAGGATGCCGGGAACAACTGGACGGCGACCATCGGCTCGAACAGCATCACGTGGAAGGCGCCGAGCGCGGCGGCCGCGCAGGACTACGACTCGCTGTTCAACTTCCGCTTCACCGTGAACGCAGTTCCGTCGGCTCCTGGCGGCGTGGTCGTGTCCATGAGGGCGCAGGAAGTCAGAATCGCGATCAGCCAGGGGATCCTCGGGCCCGGCGGGCCCGGCGCGCCCACCGCGCCCGGCCGCTAGAAGGTCAGGCTTCCGCGACCCCGTTCGGCGCCGTGGGCGCGGCCTCGCGCAGCGCGGCGAGCACCCTCTCCGGCGTGAGCGGGATCTCGCGGATCCGGACGCCGGTGGCCTGGGCCACGGCGTTGGCGATGGCCGGCGCGGGGCCGTTGATCGGGATCTCGGCGATGGCCTTGGCCCCGAAGGGGCCGGTGGGCTCGTGGGTGGGGACGAGGATGGTGACGATCTCGGGGACGTCGGTGGCCGCCGCGATCGTGTAGTCCCGGAACGACCGGAACTGCATGCGCCCGGTCGCGTCGAAAGGCATGCGCTCGTACAGCGCGTAGCCCACCGACTGAATGGCCGCGCCCTCCACCTGGCCCTCCGCCATCTGCGGGTTGACCACCTGGCCGCAGTCCACGGCCTCGACCAGCTTCAGCACGCGGACCAGCCCCGTCTCCGTGTCCACCTCCACCTCCGCGAACACCGCCGCGAAGGGCGGGGGAGAGTCGTAGGACATGTGCGAGGCGGTGGCCATGATCTGGAACTGGTCCTTCTGGTAGAGCGATGACAGGCAGATCTGCTCGTAGGTCACGAACCGCCCGTCCTTCGCGCACACCTTGCCCGAGTGCAGGACCAGGTCCTCGGGCTTCTCCTCCAGCATGCGGCCCCCCACCTCGGTGATCTGCTGGAGCACCAGGCGGGCCGCCTTCTCCACGGCGCGGCCCGAGATGTAGGTCGTGGAGGAGGCGTAGGCGCCGGGGTCGAACGGCGTCATGTCGGTGTCCGAGGAGTACGGGATGATCTTCTCCATCGGCACGCCCAGCGCCTCGGCCGCGATCTGGCAGAACATGGTGTCGGCGCCGGTGCCGATGTCCGTGGCGCCCACCAGCAGGTTGAACGAGCCGTCCTCGTTCATCTTGATCGACGCCGCGCCCATGTCCACGCCGGGGATGCCCGAGGCCTGCATGACGATGGCCATGCCGATCCCGCGGCGCACCACGCCCGCGGTGGGCCGGAGCCTCTTGCTCCGCCGGGTCCAGCCGATGGCCCGCGCTCCCGCCTGGATGGCCTGGGGCAGGCCGCAGGAACGGATGACCTGGCGGTGCCCTTCCTTGCCTTCGCCCAGGACCTCGGCGATGGGCTGCTCGTCGCCTTCCTGGACGTGGTTGCGCCGGCGCAGCTCGAGGGGATCCTCGCCCAGGGCCTGCGCGATCTCGTCCACGTGGCTCTCCAGGGCGAAGAAGCCCTGCGGGCAGCCGTAGCCGCGGAAGGCGCCGGCCACGGCCAGGTTCGTGTACACGGCGCGGGCCTCGTAGCGCAGGTTCGGGCACCGGTAGAGGGACAGGGCGCGGTTGCCCGTCACGCTCATCACGGTGAGGGCGTGGGTCCCGTAGGCTCCGGTGTTCTCGAGGACCCGCATCTCCATGGCCGTGAACCGGCCGTCCCTCACCCCGGTCTTGAGGGTCACGATCTGCGGGTGGCGCGTGCGGGCGGCGGTCAGCTCCTCCTCGCGCGTGTACTCGAGCCGCACGGGCCGCCCCGTGCGCAGCGTGAGCATCCCGCACAGGTCCTCGATCAGGATCTCCTGCTTGCCGCCGAAGCCGCCCCCGATCCGCGGCTTGACCACGCGGATGCGGCGGATGGGGATGCCGAGGAGGGGGGCGATGATCCGGCGCACGTGGAAGGGCACCTGGGTCGAGGTGCGGACCATCAGGCGATGGTCCTCGTCGAGCCAGGTGATGGTGATGTGCGGCTCGATCGAGGACTGCTGGACGTAGGGGACCCGGTACGTCTCCTCGAACACCCGCTCCGCCTCCGCGAACCCCTTGGCCACGTCGCCCACCTCGGCCACGATCTCGGCGGCCAGGTTGCGCTTCGGGTCCTTGATGCCGGACGCGTCGGGCTGGTCGTGGATCACGGGCGCGCCGGGGGCCATCGCCTGCTCCGGGTCGAGGAGCGCCGGCAAGACCTCGTATTCCACCTCGATGGCGTCGCAGGCGCGGCGCGCCAGCTCGGGGTCTTCGGCCGCAACCACGGCCACACGGTCGCCCACGAAGCGGACCTTCTTGTCGAGCATGACCGCGTCGTAGGGCGAGGGCTCCGGCCAGCCCTGGCCCGCGGTGGTGTAGGGCACGCGGGGGACGTCCTGGTGGGTGAGGACCGCCGCCACGCCGGGGATGGCGCGGGCCTTGGTGGCGTCGATCCTGACGATGCGGGCGTGGGCGTGGGGCGAATGGAGGATGCGCGCGTAGAGCAACCCCGGCAGCGCGATGTCGTCAACGAAGGTCCCGCGCCCGGTGGCGAGCTTCACGCTGTCCACCCGCCGCTCGGACCGTCCGACGCTCTTCAGTTCGGTCATGCCACGGTGAGGATTCCACGGGACCGCCTCCCGAGCAAGTGTGTGTCGTAGCGCCTGCCTGCGCACGATCTCCGCGCTAGCGGCCTCGAATGCGTCGGCCGCCGCATATCGGCACGGCCGTCCGGGCGATGATTCACAAACAATACTGTGTGAAGCCAATGACTCGGACCCATGCTGTCCAGACAATCCAGTACAAACGGACATGGAGAACGACATTCTCACTTCACTGAATCGGCTTTCCGATGGTGCCCTCGTGGCCCGGATGAAGGATCTGGTCGCGCGCGACCGTGACCTCACCGCCGAGATCGTGGCCCATCTGGCGGAGCTGGACACGCGAGACGTCCACCTGCGGGAGGGGTACCCTTCGCTGTTCGTCTATTGCCGGGACGCTCTGGGCCTCTCCGAGTGGGAGGCCTACAACCGCATCGACGTGGCCCGGGCGGCGCGCCGGTTTCCGATCATCCTGCAGATGCTCGCGGAGGGATCGATCCACCTGACCGCGGTGCGTCGGCTCGCCCCGCACCTGACTCCGGACAACCATGTCGCGGTGCTGCAGGCGGCCCGGGGCAGGACGAAATTCGAAGTGGAAGAGATCCTGGCCGCGCTCGCGCCGCGGCCGGACGTCCCGTCCTCGGTTCGGCGCCTTCCCATGGGCCCAGCCGAGCCGGTCAGCGCCACGGGCTTCGTCGTTACGGGTGACGTGACGGCCTCGGTCGGCGGCTCTGGTTCGGGGTCAACGGGTCCGTCACCGAGCTCCGCGCCTGATGCTGCGGCGCCTCTCGCTACAACCGATCCTGCCTCGACTTCTGCGTGTCATTCGGCCGCACCAGTGATGCCGCTGGCCGCGAAAGATCCAGCGGCGATCGTGACGCCGCTGGCCGCTGCGGAGCGTGCGCCGCAACCGGCGTCGCACCCGACGGCGGTCGTGACGCCCCTGTCTCCCGATCGCTACAAGCTGCAACTCACCATCGGGGGCGAGACCCTGGAGAGGTTGCGCCTGGCCAAGGACATGTTGGGCCACGCGATTCCTTCCGGCGACGACGCGGCAGTGCTGGACCGCGCCCTGAGGGTGCTGCTGGCGGAGCTGGCGAAGACGAAATTCGGCGATGCTCGCGCGCCGCGTTCTGCCCGCCGGAGACCGGGATCGGGCGCAGAGAACACGACGGGCGCAGAGAATACGACGGGCGCACAGAATACGACCTCAACGGTGAGGAGGCCCCCGCCCCGACATCCACCGGCGGCCGTGAAGCGGGCCGTGTGGGTGCGTGACCTGGGCCGCTGCGCGTTCGTGGCATCAAGCGGCCACCGTTGCAGCGAGCGGCGCTTCGTGGAGTTCCACCACGTCGATCCCTATGTCCTGGGCGGCGAGGCGTCGGTGGACGGGATTCAGCTGCGTTGCCGCCGCCATAATGACTACGAGGGCCGCCTGTATTTCGGGAAGCGCCGCGGCCGTCGCGAACTTGTTCCGGAACAAGTTGAGTTGAGTGTCTCGGGCTCAACGGGGTAGCGATCGGAATGCGTGGTGGACGTAGAGATCGGAATCCGTGGTCGACGGGTCAGGAAGCGAACTCGGGCATGAGCGGTCGGCCCGCTGGCGCACACCTCGAGGCGGGCGCAAAGAAGGCGGCTCGCTGGTGCTGAGCAGCCGAGCGCCGGGGTGAACTGCGAGCATCCGGCCGTGGTGGTGGACCGCGATCATCCCGACGCGGTGATGAACTGCGAGCATCCGGCCGCGGTGGGTACGACGAGGCGCGGGCGCTACGGCGTGGTGTCGGTCGCGGGCGTCTTGGCCGCGCGCGCGGCCTGCAGCACCGCCTGCACCGGCTTGACGTAGCCCGTGCATCGACAAAGGCAGCCCGCCAGCGCGTCGCGAACCTCGTCCTCCGTCGGGTCGGGGACCGCGTCCAGCAGGGCTCGGGCGCACAGCTCCATGGCCGGCGTGCAGTAGCCGCACTGGACGGCGCCCGTGTCGACGAAGGCCTGCTGGACGGGGTGCAGGGAGTCTGGTCCGCCCAGGCCCTCCACCGTCTGCACGGCGCGGCCGTGGGCGCGCAGGGCGAGCGTCATGCAGGCGTTGACCGGCCGGCCGTCGAGCAGGACCGCGCACGCGCCGCACTCGCCGGTCTCGCAGCCGTGCTTCACGCCCCAGAAGCCCTCGCGGCGCAGCAGGTCGAGGAGGCTCGCGCGCGCGTCGGCGTCGGCGTGGCGGGGCTGGCCGTTGATCGTCAGGTCCACGCGGCCGGAAGTGAAATAGGCGAGCGCCGCCGGCGGGCGCTGGGGCAGGGCGGGCCGCAGCCGCGGCACCTCGACGGGGGCCGCGGTCCGCGCCTGATCGATCGCCCGCCGCAGCGCCCGCAGGGTCAACGTCCGCGCCACCGCCCGCCGGTAGCGCGACGACGCGTGGGCGTCGTCGCGGAACGAGGCGCGCGCCAGGACCTGCTCCGCGCACCGCTCGAGGTCGGCCTCGGCGCAGGCGGTGCTCTCGATGCGCGACTCGGCCTCCAGGACCCGGGCCGGCGGCGTGGTCAGGCCGGTGAGCGCGACGCGCGCCCGCGAGCAATGGTCGCTGGCGAAGGAGACGGCCACGGCCACGGACAGGATCGAGGGCGCCGAGGGCAGGACGGCCAGGCGCTCCAGCGCGGCCCCCTGCGGCGCGCCGGGGATGAAGAGCGAGACCACGAGCCCCCCGCCCACGAGGTCCGCGCGGGCGTCCTTGAGGAAGCGCAGCCCCGGTATCTCGAGCGGGCCCGCGGAATGCCGGACCACGAACACCGTGTTCAAGGCCAGGAGCGCTGCCACCACCTCGGAGTCGTGCGCGCCGTGCACCGCCTCGCCTCCCAGCGTGGCCATGCCGCGCACCATCCGCGAGGCCGAGTGCGCCCGGCAGGCGGCGGGGAGGAGCCCCGCGGTCGCCGCGTAGGCCGCGCGGGACTCGATGACGTCCTGCAACGTGACCATGGCGCCGAGGACGAGGTCGCTGTCCTCCATCTCGATGCGCGTGAGCCCGAGGCTCGAGAGGTCGAGCACGTTCGGGACCAGGACGTCGGAGGCGAGCAGCCGCGTGCCGCCGCCGACGGGCACCACTCCCTGGGCGGCCAGGGCGAGGGCGTCCTCGACGCGGGTGGGCCGGTGGTAGCTGCGTATCCCGTGCGCGAGCATGAGCCCGCCATTCTAGCGCGCCTGTCAGTCCTTCTTCAGGTAGTCACGCCCCGTGGTCCGCGCGGCCGCCTGCAGCAGCTCCGTGGCGATGGCGTCCGCGCGCTCCACGAGGGCGGGCACGTCCACGCCCAGCAGGTGGCCGCCTTCCACGAGCAGCCGGCCGTTCACCATCACCGTGTCCACGGGCTCGGGGAAGGGGCTGAAGACCAGGGCGGCCACGGGGTCGCTCGCGGCGCCGGCGTAGGAGAGGCGCCGCATGTCGATGAGGATCAGGTCCGCGGCCTTGCCCGGCTCCAGGCTGCCGATATCGTCGCGGCCGAGGCAGCGGGCGCCGCCGCGGGTCGCCATCCACAGCGCGTCCTCCGCGGTGATCCAGCGCGAGGTGTCCGGGCCCAGGCGGTGGGCGAGCAGGGCCTGGCGGACCTCGGCCATGAGGTTGGAGCTGTCGTTGCTGGCGGACCCGTCCACGCCCAGGCCCACGGGCACGCCGGCGGAGAGCAGGTCGCGCACGGGCGCGATCCCCGAGCCGAGGCGGAAGTTGGACGACGGGCAGTGGGCGACACCGGTGCCCGTCTCGCCCAGCAGCGCGATCTCGTCCTTGGACAGGTGGACGCAGTGGGCCAGCCACACGTCGGGCCCGAGCCACGCGTTGCGCCGCAGGTACTCCACCGGGCGGACCCCGTAGTTCTGGAGGCAATACGCCTCCTCGTCGCGGGTCTCCGCGAGGTGGGTGTGGAGGCGCACCCCCTTCTCGCGCGCGAGCTCGGCGGTGCGCCGCATCAGGTCCTCGGTCACGGAGAAGGGCGAGCAGGGCGCCAGCGCGATGCGGGTCATGGCCCCGGGGCGCGGGTCGTGGTAGTCGCGGATCAGGCGCCGGCTGTCCTCCAGGATCGCGGTCTCGTCCTGCACCACGTCGTCGGGAGGCAGCCCGCCCTGGCTCTTGCCCAGGCTCATCGATCCCCGCGTGGGGTGGAACCGGATGCCCAGGCCCCGCGCCGCCGCGATCTCGGCGTCGATGAGCCGGTCCTGGCCGCGCGGGAAGAGGTAGAGGTGGTCGGTGGTCGTGGTGCAGCCGGTGAGCAGCAGCTCGCCCAGGCCCACCTGGGCCGCGGCCTCCACCGCGCGGGCGTCCATGCCTCGCCACACCTCGTACAGCTCGCCCAGCCAGCGGAAGAGCGGGGCCTCCTGCACGCGGGGGATGTTGCGGGTCAGGGTCTGCGGAAGATGGTGGTGGGTGTTGACCAGGCCGGGCAGGGCGATCTTGCCGCGGGCGTCCACGAAGCGCTCGATCTTGACGTCGGTGGGCGCAGCCCCCGCCCCCACCCGCTCGATCTGGTGGTCCTTGACGAGGACGTAGCCGTTGGGGATCCGCGACCGCGCGTCGTCCATGGGCACGACCATGCGCGTGTTGTAGATGAGCGTGCGCACCGGTCAGCGGTCCTCCCAGCGGGGCGGGCGCTTCTCCAGGAAGGCGCGCACGCCCTCCTCCACGTCGGAGGTGGCGAGCAGCTCCTCGCGGTAGATCCGCTCGCTCCGCGCGAGGGCCCGGCGGAAGGACCCGCGCGCGCCCTGGCGCACCGCCCTGCGGGCCAGGGCGAGAACGGCGCCGCTCTTGGCCGTGAGGCGCGACACGCAGGCCGAGGTCTCGCCCGCGAGGTCGTCCACCACCCGCGTGACCAGGCCCACGCGCGCGGCCTCGGCGGCGCTCAAGGGCGTGCCCGTCAGCACCATCTCGAACGCGGCGCGCCCCACGAGCCGGGGCAGCAGGACGGCGCCCACCGGCGGGAAGCAGCCGACGTCGATCTCGGGCTGGCCGAACACGGAGCGGGGCGTCGCCAGCAGGATGTCGCAGAAGGCGGCCAGCTCGCAGCCGCCGCCCAGGCAGCGCCCGTCAACGGACGCCACCGTGGCCTGGGGAAGCCCGTCGATGAGGCGGAACACCTCGTGGAAGGCCTCGAGCATGTCCGAGACCCGGTCCTTGCCGTGGTCGCGCACGTCCACGCCCGCGGAGAAGGTGCCCGCTAGCGCCGAGCGGAAGACCACGACCTTGAGGTCCGTGCGCCGCCGGGACAGGGGGCGGATGGCCTGGCGCAGGGCCCGGATGGTGGGGAGGTCGAGCACGTTCAGGGGTGGCCGCTGGAGCGTGATCCAGCGCGCGCCGTCCCGGTCCTCGATGGCCAGGGGCTCGGCCCTCATACGGCCTCGCGCTCCCGAATCATGCCCATTCCGCCTTATAGGCTCCCCTGGCGCGTCAAGGCAAGCGCCGGCGTGCGCGGACTATCGTCCCTTGAAGGACGGCTTGCGCTTCTCCACGTGCGCGGAGAGGCCCTCGCGCGCGTCCTCGGACTCGAAGAGCTCCTGCTGCAGCTCCCGCTCCAGGGCCAGGGCGTCGAGGAAGGACATCTCCGGCCCCGTCTGCACCGCGCGCTTGATGAGGCCCACGGCCTTGCTGGCGCGCGCCGGCGGCAGGAACTCGCGGGCCTTCTGGCGCACCTTCTCCAGGAAGGTCTCGGCGTCCGGCGCCTCCACCACCTCGCTCACCAGGCCCAGGTCGAGCGCCTCCTCGAACTCGAAGAGCCGGCCGGTGGCCATGAGCTCGAAGGCCCGCGCCTTTCCCAGGAGCCGCACCAGCCGCTGGGTCCCCCCGGTGCCGGGCAAGACGCCCAGACCGACCTCGGGCAGGCCGATCCGCCCCGCGCCCTTGCGGGCGATGCGCAGGTCCGCGGCCATGGCCACCTCCAGCCCGCCGCCCACGCAGTGGCCGTTCAGGGCGGCGATCACCAGCTTCGGCGTCTGCTCGAGGCGGTTCACGGTCTCGTTGGCGTGGAGGCAGAAGTAGTACTTGTAGCGGGGCGCGGCCGACGCCAGCAGCCGGATGTCGGACCCCGCGCAGAAGAACTTCTCGCCCGCCCCGCGCAGGACGAGGACGTGGACGCCGTCGTCCATCCGGGCCTCGAGGATGGCCGCGTCCAGCTGCCGCATCATCTCGTACGAGTAGGTGTTGGCGGGGGGCGCCTGGAGGGTGAGCACCGCGATGCCGTCCGCGTCCCGGCGGTAGTCGATCAGCGTGTCGGCCATGGAACCTCCTTGACGGGGGCGCGCGCGCAGCGGGGTCAGGATGGTCGGGGGCCCGCCGGAGGGACCTGCTTCAGGACGCCGATCACGCGGAAGGCCCAGATCGTGCGGCAGACCTCGTAGTTGGAGAGGTCCGACTCGCGGCACATCGTCTCCACGTCGCGC
>DAINRN010000070.1:0-1470 GCA_036741815.1 Acidobacteriota bacterium | reverse complement strand
GACCGTCCGGGTGCCCGAGGGCACGACGCTGTTCAACGCGGCGCACTGGGCCGGGCTGCCGATCGAGTCGACGTGCGGCGGCCGAGGCACGTGCGGCAAGTGCGGGGTGAGGGTCATCTCGGGCAGGCGGTCCTTGTAGTCCTCCGCCCGCACGTAGCGCGCGTCGGGGCCGCCGATGCCGCGCTCGATCCGGCTCCAGGCGGTGATCCTGCGGATCCCCTCGAGGATGATGTTGGCCGTGCTCAGCTTCAGGGTGATGGTCTCCGTGTCGGGGTCCGCGCCCTCGCGCAGGCGGTAGAACCCCTCCGTCCACTGGAAGACGCTGTAGATGACCTCTTGCGTGTGGTCCACCACCGCCTTGACCAGGTCGCGTGCGTCGAGCGCGCCCTGCGCCACGAGGAGGGATCCGAGCCGCTTGCCCTTGCGGATCGCCTTGCCCGCCTCGTAGAACTGCCGCAGCGTGATCTTCTCCTTGCGCAGGAGCAGCTCCCCCAGGCGGTCGTCACGGTTGGTGGAGGTCGCGAAGATCAGCCGTCCATCCTGCACGATGACCGTGCTGTCCACGCGGCCGCGGTTGAGCTGGATGGCGCCGGTCCAGCGCCGGTCGTGCAGGCCGTGGATCAGGTCGGGGAAGTCCGTGTCCGCCAGGCTGCCCGTGGGCGGCATCTGCGAGGGGACGAACATGCGCGCCGGCGCCCCCTCGTCGTCCAGGAGGCTGGACAGGTCGGCCGAGGCAGGCTTGTGCGCCGGCCGGCCTGGCGGCGGGAGCGGAGGCGGAGCCGCGCGTGACGGCGCCGCGGGCGGGGCCGGGGGGGCCTTCGCCGTGACGGGCGGCGCCGGCGGCTGTGGCGCGGGCGTCGGCGCCGAAGCCGCGGGCGGCGGGGAGGCCGTTGGCGAGGAAACCACGGGAGATGGCGCCACGGTCGGCGGAGCGGCCGGCGGGGCTGCGACCGGCGGCGCCGCGATGGGCGGCGCAGGCGTCGGCGCCGGAGCCACGGTCGGCGGCATCACGGTAAGCGGGCCGGTGTCTCCCGACGCCGGCGGCCCCGGGCGCTTCACCACCGGACCTTCGTATGGCGCGGCCAGCTCGAAGGGCTCGTCGTCGGCCCCGACCAGCGGGATGGGCGGAAGGTCCTCGTCCGGCGCGCGGGTCGGCAGCGGCTCTTCGTCCTCGGGCTCCGCGGGAGCGGCGACCTGGGCCGCGGGCGGCGGGCTGTAGGGTGCCGCGGGCGGCGGGGTATGGGGTGCCGCCGCCGGCGTTGCGGGGGGCGCACCCGCAGCCGGGGCCCCCGGAGCCGGCTCCGCAGGTGGGACGCCACCTTTCCACAGCGACTTCCACCACTTCCCGGACGGCTCCGCGGCCCCTGGAGGGCCGCCGGCGGGGCCCGTCGCCGCGCCCGCCGTGTCCCCGAGCGCCGCCCTGCACTCCTCGAGCAGCTTGCGGGCCAGGATGTTGTCGGGCGCGCCCTG
>DAINRN010000069.1:0-10634 GCA_036741815.1 Acidobacteriota bacterium | reverse complement strand
GCGGAGGTCGTCCGCCGCCTCCTCGACGCCCCGCTCGTGCGGGGTGACGACGAGGAGCGGGGCGTCGGTCAGGAGGAGCGGCAGCAGCAGGCGCGCCGGTCCCTGAAGCCCCGACATCTCGGCCCGCCGCCCCTCTGAGAGGGCCTGTCGCGCGGAGGCCAGGCGGGCGTCCGCCGCGAGCGGGGCGATCCAGGACGCGGTCACGATCCCTGGATCCGCTCCACGATGGCGGACGTCGAGCGCCCGCCCACCAGGTCCACGCGCACCACCCGCCCCCCGGCCTCCTCCACCTCGCGGCGGCCCACGATCTGGTCGAGGGGCCAGTCGGCGCCCTTGACCAGCACGTCCGGCCGCAGGGCCGTGATGACGGCCAGGGGGGTCGGCTCGTCGTAGACCACCACGCGGCCTCCAGCGCCAGGAGCGTCTCCGCCCGCTCCCCCTCCGGCACGAGCGGCCGGCCCTCGCCCTTGATCTCGCGCACCGAGCGGTCGGAGTTGAGCGCCACCACGAGGACGTCGCCCTGCGCCCGCGCCGCCTCGAAGAGGGCGACGTGCCCCGGGTGCAGCAGGTCGAAGCAGCCGTTGGTGAGCACGACCTTCAGGCCGGCCTTCTTCCAGGCCGCGCGCTCCCGGGCCAGGGCGGAGAGCGGGGTGGCCGCGTCCCCGGCCTCGCGCAGGTCCAGCTCGGCGCGGGGGCGCGGGGCTTCGAGCTCCAGGCCGCCGGCGAACCTCCACTCGTGCGCGGGCCGGTACACGCCCACGTCCTTCACGCGGCTCTTCACGCGGAACGAGTGCTGGCCGCGCAGGTAATCGTAGGGGGTGCCGTCGCGCCGGTGGGCGGCGACGTCCACCAGGTAGGTCCCCTCCACCAGGCGCAGGTCCCGCAGGACGAGGGAGACCTGGCCCTCCCCGCGGGCCCGCTTCGGCACGTACTCCTCGATATGGGTGTTCGTCCCGTAGACCTGGACGCCGTCCGCGGTGAAGAGGCCGACGCCGAACACGAAGTCGGCCAGGTCGTGGGCCGCGCGCACGCCGAGGGCGATGGTCAGGCCCTCTCCCGGCACGTACACGTGGCGCGGGCGGCCCTGATCGTCGAGCAGCCGCACGGCCGTGATCTCCAGCTCGCGGCTGCCCCAGCGGCCCTCGCGGTAGCCGTGGGCCGAGGAAGGGTCCTCCGCGGCCCGGTCCTCGCCCGCGGCCGGCGCGCCCCGGGCCAGGAGCGCCTCTTCGCCGCCCGCAACGTAGGTCAAGTAGGCGTCCACCACGCGGCGCGGGTCGCCCTGGTCCACGAGCCGCCCGTGACGCAGCCAGAGCGTCTGGTCGCACATCTTCTCCACCAGGCCCAGGCTGTGGGTCACGAGCACGATCGTCCTGCCCCGCCGCCGGAACTCCCCGATCTTGTCCAGGCATTTGCGCGTGAAGGCCTCGTCGCCCACGGCCAGGACCTCGTCGATGAGCAGCACATCGGGGTCCACGTGGATGGCCACCGCGAAGCCCAGGCGCATGTACATCCCCGAGGAGTACGTCTTGACGGGCGCGTCGATGAAGTCCTGGAGCTCGGCGAAGGCCACGATCTCGTCGAAGCGCTCCTCCACCTCGCGCCGGCTGAGCCCCAGCATGATCCCGTTGATGGCCACGTTCTCGCGCCCGCTGATCTCGGGATGGAAGCCGGCGCCCAGCTCGATCAGGGCGGAGATCCGGCCGTCCACGGACAGCGTGCCCCGCGTGGGCGGGGTGATGCCGGCCATGAGCTTCAGCAGGGTGGACTTGCCCGACCCGTTCTCGCCGATGACGCCGAAGGTCGTCCCGCGCGGGACCTCGAAGCTGACGCCGTCGAGGGCGGTGAAGGTCTGGTCCGGGGAGAGGTCGGAGAGGAGGCTGCCCGTGAGCAGCGCGCTCTTCAGGGTCTTGAACTGGTTCTTGTGGAGGAAGCGGCGGTAGATCTTGGTCACGTCCTTCGCCACCACCGCGGGACCGCTCATACCTCTTCCGCCAAGGTATCCCGGAGCCTCTCGAACAGGAAGGATCCCGCGGCGAAGGCCAGGATCGCGGCCACCGCGGCCAGGGCCAGGCCCTTCACGTGCTGGATGGACCCGTAGAAGAGGGCCTCCTGGTAGGCCACGATCACGTGGGTCATGGGGTTCAGGCGCAGCAGGGTGTGCAGGGGCCCCGCCTCGGGGTACGCGTAGAGCACCGGGGTGGCGAAGAACCAGATGTGCAGGAGGTGGGTCAGGATGCTCTGGATGTCGCGGAAGTGCACGGTGAGCGCGGAGACGAACAGGGCCAGGCCCAGGGTGAAGACGAGCTGGATCAGGAGCGGCAGGGGAAGGAGGAGCGCGGTCCAGCCCAGCTTTCCCTTCCAGAGAAGGAACGCCAGGAGGATGGGCAGGCCGAAGAGGAAATGGACCAGGTTGGCCGCGACCGTGACCACGGGCAGGACCTCGGCGGGGAAGAGCACCTTCTTGATGAGGTTCCCGCCCGTGATGAGGACGGTCGAGGACTCGAGCAGGGCGGCGGAGAACCACGTCCAGGGCAGGATGCCGCAGAAGAGGAAGAGGAAATAGGGCTCGAGCGCGCCGCTGCGGGGGACGGGCAGCATGTACGTGAAGACCAGGCCATAGGTGAGGAGCAGGAGGAGGGGGTTGACGAAGCTCCAGAAGAAGCCCAGCACGCTGCCGCGGTAGCGGGCCTTGAGCTCCCGGCCCACCAGGCTCTGTATGAGGAGACGGTACCGGAACAGCGTGCGGACGGCCTTGATCATCCCCGGCAACGATACGACAGGGAAAGCGCCGCCACCAAGGCGGGCGCGGCGGGGCTCAGCGGCGCTTGCGGGCCACGGCCAGCCGGGTCACCGCGCGTATGTAGGCGAGGTGGGCCTCCTGGTAGCCCGCCTCGTCGCGGATGGTCTTCATCCGGTCGAGCGCGCGCGCCTTCGCCGTCTCCGCGCGACCCGTGTCGATGTCCTCGGCCCGCTCGCCGATCTCGGCCAGCAGGTTCACGCGATCCGGCAGGACCTCGGCGAAGCCCCAGAAGCACGTCAGGTGGCCCTTGTCCGCCCCGCGCCGGTAGGTGATCTCCCCCAGGCCGAGGGTGGACAGGAACGGCGTGTGGCCGGGCAACACCCCGAAGTAGCCCTCTTCGCCCGGCGCGATCACCTCGTCCACCTGCTCGCGCAGCAGGAGGCCCTCGGGTGTCACCACCTCCAGGGTCAGGTCCTTCGGCAGGAGCGGGTTCCCGGCCATGCCGCCTACTTCTGCAGGGCCTTGGCCTGCTCGATGGCCTCCTCGATGGGCCCCACCATGTAGAAGGCCTGCTCGGGGAGATCGTCCAGCTCGCCGTTCACGATCATCTTGAAGCTGCGGATGTTGTCGGCCAGGGAGACGTACTTGCCGGGGATGCCCGTGAACTGCTCGGCCACGTGGAAGGGCTGCGAGAGGAAGCGCTGGATCTTGCGCGCGCGCGCCACCGCCACCTTGTCGTCCTCGGAGAGCTCGTCGATGCCCAGGATGGCGATGATGTCCTGGAGGTCCTTGTAGCGCTGCAGGATCTGCTTGACATCGCGGGCCACCTGGTAGTGCTCCTCGCCGATGACGCGCGGGTCCAGGATGCGCGACGAGGAGGCCAGGGGGTCGACCGCGGGGTAGATGCCGAGCTGTGCGATCTGCCGCGAGAGGTTGGTGGTGGCGTCCAGGTGCGCGAACGTGGTGGCCGGCGCGGGGTCGGTGTAGTCGTCCGCGGGGACGTAGATGGCCTGGATGGACGTCACCGATCCCTTCTTGGTGGAGGTGATGCGCTCCTGCAGCTCGCCCATCTCGGTCTGCAGGGTGGGCTGGTAGCCGACGGCGGAAGGCATGCGGCCCAGCAGGGCCGAGACCTCGGACCCCGCCTGCGTGAAGCGGAAGATGTTGTCGATGAAGAGGAGGACGTCCTTGCCCTCCTCGTCGCGGAAGTACTCGGCGGCGGTGAGGCCGGTCAGGGCCACGCGCAGCCGGGCCCCCGGCGGCTCCGTCATCTGGCCGTAGATGAGGGCGGCCTTGCTCTGCGCGGGGTCCTTGATGTTGATGACGCCCGACTCCTGCATCTCCAGCCAGAGGTCGTTGCCCTCGCGCGTGCGCTCCCCCACTCCCGCGAAGACGGACACGCCACCGTGCTTCTTGGCGATGTTGTTGATGAGCTCCATGATGATGACGGTCTTCCCCACCCCCGCCCCGCCGAAGAGGCCGATCTTCCCGCCCAGCAGGTAGGGCTCGATGAGGTCGATGACCTTGATGCCCGTCTCGAACATCTCCAGCTTGGTGGACTGGTCCTCGAAGGACGGCGCCGGCCGGTGGATGGGATAGCGCTTCTTGGACTTGATCTCGCCCATCTCGTCCACCGGGTCGCCGATCACGTTCATCACGCGCCCCAGGGTGGCGGGACCGACGGGGACCATGATGGGGCCGCCGGTGTCGAAGGCCTTCATGCCCCGGACCATCCCGTCGGTGGGCAGCATGGAGACACAGCGCACGCGGTTCTCGCCCAGGTGCTGCTCCACCTCGGCCACCACGTCGATCTTCACCCCGCCGCCGCTGCCGCTGCCGTCGTCCTGGATGCGCAGGGCCTGGTAGATGGGGGGCACGCCCTGGTCGAACTCCACGTCCACCACGGGACCGATCACCTGCACCACGCGCCCCACGTTCCCCGCCGGCGCCTTCTGTGTCGCCATGCTTGTCCCTACCCTTCCGTTTCCTGCGCCCGCCTAGCCCGGGGACCCGGCGCCCGACACCACCTCGATGATCTCCTTGGTGATGGCCGCCTGGCGGACCTTGTTCATGTAGAGCGTGAGCCGCTCGATCATGTCGTCGGCGTTGTTGGTGGCGGCGTCCATGGCCGTCATGCGCGCGCCGTGCTCCGCGGCCGCCGACTCCAGGAGCGCCCGCCAAACCTGGAACTCCACGTGCCTGGGGAGCAGGCGCTCGAAGATCTGTCCCGGGGCCGGCTCGTAGAGGTAGTCGAGGGCCGGCTCCTTGGGGTCGAAGGTCAGCTTGGTGACGGGCAGCAACCGCTCCACCACAATCTTCTGTTGGATGACGCTCTTGAACTCGTTGTAGAGGAGGAAGACCTGGTCCACCTCCCCCGCTTCGTAGATCTTCATGAGCTCGTCGGCGATCTCGCGCGCGGCTGGAAACCGGAGCGACTGGAACAGCCCGAGCCTCTCGGTGCGTATGGCGAAGCGCCGGCGCTTGAAGAAGTCGCGCGCCTTGCGACCGATGAGGTCCAGGCGCAGGTCTTTCGCCTGCCGCTCCTCGAGGAACTGGACCGCCGCGCGGATGATGTTCGCGTTGAAGCCGCCGGCCAGGCCCTTGTCCGCGGTCACGATCACGAGGAGGACCTTGTCCTCGCCGCGCTCCTGCAGGAGCGGGTGCAGGTCGTGGTGGGCGCGGGAGGCCAGGCTGTTCAGGACCTCCATCATCTTCCGCGCGTAGGGCCGCGCGGCGAATATGGCCTCCTGGGCGCGGCGCAGCTTGGCCGCGGAGACCATCTTCATGGCCTTGGTGATCTGCTGCGTGTTCTTGGTGCTGCGGATCCGGCGGCGGATATCGATGAGCGCGGGCATGGGTGGCTTCCCGGTGGCTAGGCCTGGCCCTGGACCTGGAAGGTGTCCGCGAACTCCGCGAGGGCCGCCTTCAGCTTGTCCGTGAGCTCGCCCTTGATGTCCTTCTTCTCCGCGATCTGCTTGAGCAGGTCGGGATGCCGCGTCTCCAGGAAGGTGTAGAGCTCCTTCTCGTAGCGCCGGGCCTCGGTCACCGGGTAGGGATCGAGGTAGCCGTTCGTCGCGGCGTAGATGATCGCCACCTGCTTCTCCATGGTCAGCGGCGAGTACTGGTCCTGCTTCAGGATCTCGGTGATGCGCTGGCCCTTGGCCAGCATGGCCTGGGTGGCCTTGTCCAGGTCGGAGGCGAACATGGCGAAGGCCGCCAGCTCGCGGAACTGGGCCAGGTCCAGGCGCAGCCGGCCCGCCACCGCCTTCATGGCCTTCACCTGCGCGGACCCGCCCACCCGGGAGACGGAGTTGCCCACGTTGATGGCGGGGCGGATGCCCGAGTTGAAGAGGTCGGACTCCAGGAAGATCTGGCCGTCGGTGATGGAGATGACGTTGGTGGGGATGTAGGCCGAGATGTCGCCGGCCTGGGTCTCGATGATCGGGATGGCGGTCAGGCTGCCCCCGCCCTTCTTGTCGGAGAGCTTGGCCGCGCGCTCCAGCAGCCGGCTGTGCAGGTAGAAGACGTCGCCGGGGTAGGCCTCACGGCCCGGCGGCCGGCGCAGCAGCAGCGAGATCTCGCGGTAGGCCGCGGCGTGCTTGGAGAGGTCGTCGTAGATGCAGAGCGCGTGCTGCCCCTTGTCCCGGAAGTACTCGCCGATCGCGCAGCCCGAGTAGGGGGCGATGTAGAGGAAGGGCGCGGGCTCGCTGGCCGAGGCCGACACCACGATGGTGTGGGCCATGGCATCGAAGTCTTCGAGCGTCTTCACCACCTGGGCGACGGTGGAGCGCTTCTGGCCGATGGCCACGTAGATGCAGATGACGCCCTTGCCCTTCTGGTTGATGATGGTGTCCACGGCGAGCGCGGTCTTCCCCGTCTGCCGGTCCCCGATGATCAGCTCGCGCTGGCCGCGGCCGATGTTGACCATGGAGTCGACGGCCTTGATCCCCGTCTCCAGGGGCTCGCGCACCGGCTGCCGGTCCACCACCCCGGGGGCGATGACCTCGATGGCGTTGTAGACCTTGGTGGCGATGGGGCCCTTGCCGTCGATGGGCTGGCCCAGGGCGTTGATGACGCGCCCCACCATGGCCTCCCCCGCGGGCACGGACATGATGCGGCGGGTGCGTTTGACCTCGTCGCCCTCCTTGATCTCGCTGGTCTCGCCCATGAGCACGGCGCCTACCGCGTCCTCCTCGAGGTTGAGCGCGAGGCCCGACACCCCGTGGGGCAGCTCCAGCAGCTCCCCGGCCATGCACCGCTCCAGGCCGTGGATGCGGGCGATGCCGTCGCCCACGGAGAGGACGGTGCCCACCTCGGAGACGTCCACGCCCGCGGCGAATCCCCCCAGCTGTTCGCGGAGGATCTTGGTGATCTCTTCGGAGCGAATGTCCATGGCTCTTCAGGCCTCCTAGGGGTTGCCCGCCTGGCCCACCAGGCGCTGCCTCAGCGCCCGCAGCCGTCCCCGCACGGTTCCGTCGTACGTCCGTCCCGCCATCTTCACGAGGATCCCGCCCAGGAGCGCCGGGTCCGTGCGCGTCTGCAGCTCCACGTCCTTGCCCGTGGCCTTGCGCAGGGCCTCCGCCACCGCGCGGGTCTGGGCCTCGTCGAGAGCCTGGGCGGAGACGGCCTCCGCGGCCACCACCCCGCGCTGGGCGTTCCACAGCGTGCCGAAGGACTCCTCGATCGCGGGCAGCAGCTCCATCCGGCCGCGCTCAGCGAGCAGGGTCAGGAGGCGGACCATGAGCGGCGTGGCGCCCCGGCCCCAGACGGCCTCCACCACCTTGCGCTTGCTCTCGGCGGGCAGCGCGGGGTGCTCGAGCGCCCTCCGCAGGTCCTGCTGCGCGGCCAGTAGGGCCGTGGCTTCCCGCAGCTCCGCGCGAACGCTCTCCGGCTCGCCCTGCTGCTGCACCACGTCGAACAGGGCCCGGGCGTAGCGACGGGCCACGCCCTGCGCCCTCGGCCTCACCGGCGCCCTCGCCCGGCGCGCCCAGAGCCACGCCGTCCGCGAGGCGGGGCGAGGTGCCGCATTCGTCTCACGGTGGACACGCCTGTCATCATCCTCTGGTTTTTTCGCCCCGGCACGGGGCCGCTCGAAAAAGGCGGGGCAGGTTAGCACGCCGCGCGCGGGCCAGTCAAAGACGGAAGATCCGGCGACACGGCGCTAGACGATGACGATCCTCTTCGGCCCCTGCGGTCGGGCGCGCCCGATGCGCCGCGCCTCCGGCAGATCCGCGCGCAGGGCGGCCGCCTCGGCGGCGGGGACCAGAAGCAGGAGGCCCCCGGAGGTCTGGGGATCGAAGAGCAGCGCCGCGAGCGCCTCCTCGGGACGCGCGGCGTACTCCACGTCCGGCTCGAACTGGCGGCGGTTGGCCTTGAGTCCGCCGGCCTGGAAGGACGGGGCCAGCTCCCTGGCCCCGGGCAGCAGCGGCAGGGCCGCGGCCTCGATCTCGAGCGTGAGGCCGCTCTCCCGGGCCACCAGCGAGGCGTGCCCCACCAGGCCGAAGCCGGTGATGTCCGTGGCACAACGCACGCCGCGACGCACCGCGGCCTCGGAGGCGGCGCGGTTGAGCGTCAGCATGGAGAGCGTGGAGGCGGCCACGGCGTCCTCCGGCGCCCGTCCCGCCTTGAGCGCGGTGGCGATGACGCCCGTGCCCAGGGCCTTGGTCAGGAACAGCTCGTCTCCGGGCCGGCCCCCGGCGTTGGTGAGCATGCTCTCGGGATCCACGAGGCCGGTGACCGCGTACCCGAACTTGATCTCCGGATCGCGCACGCTGTGCCCACCCAGCAGCACGCAGCCCGCCTCCCGGAGCTTCTCGTCCCCTCCCCGCACGATGGCCGCCGCCCACTCGGGCGGGAAGTCCTTCTCCGGGAAGGCCGCGATGCTGAGTGCGGTGAGCGGCCGGCCGCCCATGGCATAGACGTCGGACAGGGCGTTGGCGGCGGCGATGGCCCCGAAGGCGGCGGGGTCGTCCACCACCGGCGTGAAGAAATCCACGGTCTGCACGAGCGCGGTCTTCTCGTCCAGGCGGAACACGCCGGCGTCGTCGCCGGTGCGGTGGTCCACGAGGACGCGGGGGTCCGTCGACGGGGTCAGGGCGCCCAGAACCTGGGCGAGCTCGGATGGGCCGAGCTTGCTCGCTCAACCGGCACAGGCGACCCGCTCCGTGAGCCGCCGGATCCGCTCCCTGTCGTCCGTCATTGTTATACTATTTAGTATGGTCCGATTTGGGCCCGCGGGCGGCGGCCGGCGGCCGCGCCCCCGTCAAGAATTGCGCTCGTTGCCCGCCGCGCGCGCGGGCGTGGCCAGCGGCACCACCGTTCCCCGGTTGCTTCCCGCCGCCATGTCGCACTCGCCCTGAAAGAACGCGCCCTCCTCGATGACGAGCCGGGGGGCCACCAGCGTGGCCTGCACGCGCGCCCCCGCCAGGACCTCGATGCGCTGCCGGCCCTGCACGCGGCCCGACACCGCGCCGCGGATGGAGACCACCCCGCAGTCGATGTCCGCCTCCACCTGGCCGGACTCGCCCACGATCAGGGTGTTGTCCGAGACCACCCGGCCCTTCAGCCGGCCGTCGATGCGGAAGGTGTCGCGGAAGCGCAGCTCCCCGTTGAACTCCGTCCCCTCGTCCATGAAGCCGTTGAGGTCCTCGGTCGAGAGGCCTTTGATCTTGATCATCGGACCTCCAGGGTGCCGCCGGGCTGGCGGTGCCTTCGAAAGAGTAGCACGGTGCGCACGGCCGGGGGCGGCGCCGCCTCAGCCCCGGCCGCGCCCTGCGCGCAGCAGGACCTCGAAGAGGCGGTGGAGCTCGGCCTCGCTGCCGAAGACGATGCGCAGCGTCCCTGCCTTGCCGCGCCGGCTGATCTGCACGCGCGCGCCCAGCGCCGCCCGCAGCCGCTCCTCGGCCGCGCGGGTGTTGGGGTCCCGGCGGGGGCGGGCCCGGCGGGGCGCGCGGAGGAGGGCCACCCGGCGCTCCACCTCCCGCACGGAGGACCGCCTCGCGCGCCAGGCGGGCCTGGTCCTCGGCGTGCTCCAGGCCCAGGAGGGCGCGGCCGTGGCCCGCGTCCAGCTTCCCCGCGGCGATCATGTCCCGGATCTCGCGCCCCAGGCGGAGCAGGCGCAGGGTGTTGGCCACGGTGGAGCGGTCCCTCCCCACCTTGGCCGCCACGTCCTCCTGGGTCAGGTGGAACTCCTGCTGCAGCCGCTGGAAGGCGTGCGCCTCCTCGAGGGGCGTGAGCTCCTGCCGCTGGATGTTCTCCACCAGCGCCAGCTCGAGCAGCCGGTCATCGGGCACGTCGCGCACGGTGACGGGGACGGTGGCCAGCCCCAGGCGCTGGGCCGCCCGCCACCGGCGCTCCCCGGCGATGATCTGGAAGCGCGGCCCCACCCGCCGGACGAGGATGGGCTGCACGATCCCGCTCTCGCGGATGGAGGCGGCCAGCGCCGTCAGGGCCTCGGGATCGAGCGGCGACCGGGGCTGGTAGGGGTTGGGCTCCAGGCTCTCCACCGGGACCTCGAGCCCCGACTCCGGCGCCGGCCCCGGGGCGTCAGGATCCGGCAGGAGGGCGGAGAGCCCCTTGCCCAGTGCCTTTCTTTTCATGGCCCATCACTTCCTTTGCCAGGTCCAGGTAGGCCTCCGCCCCCTTCGACCTTATGTCGTAGAGTAGTATGGGTTTGCCGAAGCTGGGCGCCTCGCCGAGCCGGACACTGCGGGGGATCGTTGTCCGATAGACCTTCTCCTTGAAATGCGCCCGGATCTCCCCCATGACCTGCTGGCTCAGGTTGGTGCGCTCGTCCACCATGGTCAGCAGCACCCCGTCGATCTCGAGGCCGGGGTTGAGGCCGTGCTGCACCCGGCGTAGTGTGCGCATCAGCTCCGAGACCCCCTCGAGCGCG
>DAINRN010000068.1:8992-10758 GCA_036741815.1 Acidobacteriota bacterium | reverse complement strand
GACAGTGTTAGCTATGTACCCGGACGCTTTGTTAGCGATGTTCCCGGTTGCTCACTGCTCAGTTGCGGCTGTACGGCCCGTCGTACCCATCGATACCGTATAGCGCCTCGGACACCGCATACTGAGTCAGTGTGATTGGGAAGGCAAGGCAGCCAGCAAGGACAGCGGCCATTCCCCACACAAGCCAGTTCCTGGGCTGGCGAGGCAACATGACCGTGTTGACGAGGGCGGGTATGGCCAGGAAGAAGCCCAACGAGTGAACCAGGTAAAACGCCGGGCCCATTCTCGCGCGAAGGCCGAGTAAACATAGGTCCGTTCCGTGCGGCGGCTGTAATGAGCCGTCCGCAGGACCCCGCGGACACTATCCAAGAGACGTAGCCGGTCGTACGGGGTGGGGCTCCGGTGGGACGGGACATGATGCTCTGATACGAAGGCGCGGTGCTCCTGTTCTGCAAACGGCGGGGGAGTCAAGGCGGCGAAAGGTGTCGGTTGTTGTCGTCGGATTGGATCGGCCATGGCTGCGCTCGGCGCCGGGAGGCACCGTAGGACTGGGTCAGGTCGGGGGCGGTCCGGGGGCGGCGGGGTTTCCCGGGGACTGGCTCGCGGGCTCGATTACCCCGGGTACTTCCCTGAGATGTAGTCCTCGAGCTGGTGGATGGTGCGGTCCTGGCCGTCGATGATCCACTTGACGAGATCGCCGATCGAGATCATCGCCACCACGCGGTCGTCGTCGCACACCGGCAGGTGGCGGATCCGCTTCTCGGTCATGAGGGCCATGCAGTCGTCCACGGTGTGGCGCGGAGAGACGTAGACGACGGGGCTGGTCATGATCTCCTCCACCAGCGTCTGCTTCGACGCTTTCCCCTTGAGGATGACCTTGCGGGCGTAGTCCCGCTCCGAGATGACGCCGACCAGCCGGCCGTCGGCGATCACCAGGAGCGCGCCCACATGCTTGTCCGCCATCATCTCTATGGCGTCGTAGACGGAATGGCGGGGGGTCACGTGGTAGACGTCGCCGCCCTTCTGCCTGAGGACGGAACTGACCGGGTCCACGAGCTTCATGGCACCGCTCCCATGTTTTGGAAGGCGGGTTGATCATAGCGCCGGCCCGGAGAAGAGGTCAACGCCGATGTCGGCGATCACGGCGCTCCGGCCTATAATCCCGGGGATTCCCATGCACCGTCGCGGCGCCCCGGACACCTACCGTTTCTGCCCGAAGTGCGGCATCGGGCTGGAGTCCAAGGCCCTGAAGGACGGCGAGCCGCCCCGCCTGGTCTGCCCGGGGTGCGACTTCGTCTTCTACCTGGACCCCAAGGTGGCCGCGTGCACGATCTGCATGGTGGACGGCGGGATCGTCCTCATGAAGCGCGGCATCGAGCCCGAGATGGGGAAGTGGGTCTTCCCGGGCGGCTTCGTGGACCGCGGCGAGTCCGTGACCGCGGCCGCCGTGCGCGAGACCAAGGAGGAGGTCAACCTCAGGGTCAACCTGACCGGGATCCTGGACGTGTACTCCTTCGAGGGCAGCGACGTGGTGGTGGTGGTCTACGCGGCGGAGGTCGCGGGCGGCGAGCTCAGGGCCTGCGACGAGTGCCAGGAGGTGTGCCCTCCGAACCTCGTCATCGATCGCACCGCTCAGACGCACCTCGAGCTCGTGGAGAGTCCGTCGGGACGCGCAAGCACGCTCCTTTCCGTGATTCAGGCCACGGTGACGCCGCCCGGAAGCCGCCTGCTCCGGCGCCAGTTGCTCGCGCCGCTCGCGGATGTCG
>DAINRN010000068.1:4358-8982 GCA_036741815.1 Acidobacteriota bacterium | reverse complement strand
GAGGCCATACCCTGGGCCGACCTGGCCTTCGCGACCACGCGCGCCGCCCTCAAGGACTACATCCACCGGTTCTTCCCCCGCGTGCGGGTGGCGCGCTGACCCCATGCGCGACGACCCGGGCCTCGACCGTGCACGCGCCCTTCTCGTGTCGGGGCGCCGCGACGAGGCCACGGCCGTGCTCGACGAGGTCCTCGCCGCCGAGCCGGCCCACCTCGGCGCCCTCCAGCTGAAGGCGGGCCTGCTGCTCGAGGACCGCGAGGGGGAGGAGGCCCTGGCCGTGTACGAGACGGCCGCGCGGGCCTGGCCTTGCTCCGCGGAGGCGTGGAACGGGCTGGCCCGAGGGCTCCACGCCCTGGGACGCGATCACGAGGCCCTGGCCGCCGCGGAATCGGCGCGGGAGCTGCTGGGCGAGGGTGACAACCGTCGTCAGATCGCCCCGGTCTACCTGACCCTCGTCTGGTGCCTGCGCGAGCTCCGGCGGTTCAAGGAGGCCCTGGCCGTGGCCGAGGAGGGCCTGGCCGCGATCCCCGACGCGGTCCTGGCCCAGTACGCCTCGATGGTCGAGCAGGAGCTGGCGGAGGCCGAGAAGGAGGAGTGTTGAGCCCGGCCCGGTTCAGCCACCCCATCGAGGTCCGCTTCCGCGACCTGGACGCGCTCGGCCACGTCAACAACGCGGTCTACCTGACCTACCTGGAGTCCGCGCGCATCGCGTACTGGATGCACGTGACGCGGAGGTCCGGCCTGGACGCGCTGGACATGATCCTGGCCCGGGTGGAGATCGACTACCGCTCGCCTCTCTCCTACGGCGAGGCGGTGGACGTCACCGTGCGGTGCGCGTCCATGCGACGCTCGTCGTTCGTCCTGGAGTTCACGGCCACGGAGCGCGTCGCGGGCCGGCTGGTGGCCGAGGCGAGGAAGGTGCTCGTCCACTACGACTACGCGGCCTCGCGCTCCCTGGCGCTGCCGGGGGAGCTGCGGGACCTCCTGCGGGCCCAGGACCCCGACGCGAGGGACGAGGCCACGCCCTGAAGACGCGCCGCGCCGCCGCCATCGCGCTGGCCGCGGCCGTGGCGGCGGCGGGATGGGTGCTCGTTTCCCGGCCGCGCGCCGGCCGCGCCCTGCTGGGGACGAGGGCCCGCAACCTGCTGCTCGTCTCCATCGACACCCTGCGGGCCGACCATCTCGGCTGCTACGGGTACGCCGGCGCGCAGACCCCGCGCCTGGACGCCCTGGCCCGGTCGGGCCTGCGCTTCGCGCGCGCCACGACGGTGGTGCCGCTCACGCTGCCCGCGCACGCCTCGCTCATGACGGGGACGTTCCCGGCCTGGCACGGCGTGCGCGACAACGGCGGGTTCTACGTCGGCGACGACCAGAACACCCTGGCGGAGACGCTCCGCGCGAAGGGGTACCGGACGGGGGGGTTCGTGTCCTCGTTCGTGCTCGACAGCCGCTGGGGGATCGCCCAGGGCTTCGATACCTACTTCGACGACTTCGACCTCGAGAAATACGGCGACCAGGGCGGGATGGACATCATCCAGCGCCCCGGCTCCGAGACCGTGGACAAAGCCGTCTCCTGGCTGGGGGAGGACCGCGACCGTCCGTTCTTCGCCTGGGTCCACCTCTACGACCCGCACACGCCGTACGAGGCGCCCGAGCCCTTCCGCTCCCGCTTCCCGGCCAACCTGGTGGGCGCGTACGACGCCGAGATCGCTGCCGCCGACGCGCAGCTGGCCCGGCTCCTCGATACCCTCGAGCTCCAGGGGCGCCTTGCGGAGACCCTCGTGGTGGTCACCGGTGACCACGGCGAGATGCTCGGCGAGCACGGCGAGGCCACCCACGGGTTCTTCATCTACGACGCCGCCACCCATATCCCGGTGATCGTCTCCGGGCCCGGCGTGCCCGCCCGCGAGGTCGCCGACCAGGTCCGCATCGTGGACCTGATGCCGACCTCGCTGGAGGTGCTGGGCCTGCCCGTCCCCCCCACCGTGCAGGGGACGAGCCTCATGCCGCTGGCGCGCGGCCAGCGCCTTTCGCTCATCGCGCAGTCCGAGAGCTGGTACCCCCGCTACCACTACGGCTGGAGCGAGCTGCTCTCCGCGCAGGACGAGCGCTTCCACTACATCCGCGCGCCCCGGCCGGAGCTCTACGACCTCCAGGCGGACGCCCGGGAGGTCGCGGACCGCGCGAAGGAGGACGCGGCCAGGCTCGCCGCGCTGGACAAGGCGCTGGAGGCGCACCTCCAGCGCACGGCCAGCGCCACCGCGGCCAAGGGCCCCCAGGCGGTGGACAGCGAGACGGAGGAGAAGCTCGCGGCCCTGGGCTACGTCGGCGCCACCGGCGGTGGGAGGCACCTCGAGGGCCGCCCCCGCGGCGACCCCAAGGACAAGATCGCTCTCTACAACCTCATCAAGCAGGCCAGCGGCGCCTCCGCGGAAGGGCGCATCGAAGAGGCGATCGCGAAGGCGAAGGAGGCGCTGCGCGCCGACCCCGAGATCGTCGAGGCCTACATGCTCCTGGGGAACTTCCAGAAGAAGGCCGGGCAGCCCGCGGAGGCCATCGCGTCCTACCGCCGGGCGCTGGAGCGGGACCCCGACCACCAGGGCGCCCTGTTCAGCCTGGCCGTGGCCTACAAGGACCAGGGCCGCCTGGACGAGGCGCGGGTGGGCCTGGAGCGCGCCCGCGAGCTCGACCCGCGGAACGGAAGGGTGCTGTGGCAGCTCGCCGACCTCTTCGTCCGCAAGGGCGACCCCGCGGCGGCGGAGGCGGTGGTCAAGGACGCCCTCTCCCGCAAGGTGGAGGAGCACCGCTTCTTGCTGAAGCTGGCGGAGAGCCAGATCGAGGCCAAGCGGTACGACGACGCGGAGAGGTCGCTGCGGCTGGCCCTCGAGAAGAAGCCGGACCTGGCCACCGCGAACTTCAACCTCGGCCTCGTCCACGAGGAGCGGGGCGAGATCGACGCGGCCATCGCCGCCTACCAGACCGAGCTGGCCAAGAACCCCAAGGCCCACCGCGCGGCCTTCAACCTGGCCAAGCTCCTGCAGAAGAAGGGCCGGCTCGCCGAGGCCCTGGCGCAGTACCGGCGGGTGGTGGAGCTGCAGCCCGACTTCGGAACGGGCCAGCTCTACCTGGCCAAGGCCCTGCTCGACTCGGGCGACCTGGCCGGCGCCGCGGAATGGGCGAGGAAGGGGCTCGCCGCGAACCCCGAGCCCCGCATCGCTCCCCTCGGGCACTACGTGCTGGCGGACGTGTTCAACCGCCAGGGCCGCGAGGCCGAGGCCCGCCGCGCGACCGCGGCCGCCGAGCGCCTGCAGCGCGGCAGCAAGTGACGCGCGCGGCCACGTCGGCGATGGTGGCCCTCTGCGCCCTCGCCGGTTGCGGCGGGCCGGCCCCCTCGAGCGCTCCCGCGCACGCGCGGCACCTGGTGATCGTCACCATCGACACCCTGCGGGCCGACCGCGTGGGCGCCTACGGGTACAAGGAGGCGTCCACGCCGCATCTCGACGCCCTCGCGCGCGACGGGGCGATGGCCCCCGAGGCCTCGGCGCACGTCCCCCTGACGCGGCCGTCGCACGTGACGCTCTTCACGGGACGCCTGCCTCCGGAGACAGGCATCCGCGACAACATCTCGCCGGCGGTCGTCCCCGGGGTGCCCCTGCTGGCCGAGGTCCTCGAGAAGGCGGGCTTCGCCACCGCGGCTTTCGTGTCGTCGATCGTCCTCGACTCGTCCTCGGGCCTGGATCGCGGCTTCGACGTCTATGACGACGCGATCGCGGGATCGGGGGGCGGCGCGGAGTTCCTCAACACCCTGCAGCGGCGTGGCGACGTGGCCACCACCGCCGCCATCGCCTGGCTGGAGAAGACGCGGCAGGCGTCACCCCAGGGCCGCGTCTTCCTCTGGCTGCACCTCTACGATCCGCACGACCCCTACGAGCCGCCCGAGCCCTGGGCCGGGCGCTTCGCGGGCCGTCTCTACGACGGCGAGGTGGCCTTCGCCGACGAGCAGGTCGGGCGGCTCGAGGAGGCGCTGGCGCGCCTCGGTCTGAAGGACGATACGGCGCTCCTGGTCACCTCCGACCACGGCGAAGGCCTGGGCGATCACGGCGAGACGCTCCACGGCTTCTTCGCGTATCAGACGACGCTGCGGGTCCCCTTCCTGGTGCGCGGGCCCGGGATCGGCAAGGGGATCCGTCTGGCCACCACCGTGGCCCTGGTGGACGCCTTCCCGACGTCGGTCGATCTCCTGGGCCTGCCGCCGATGCGCGAACCGCTCTCCGGCCGGAGCCTCGCCCCCGAGCTGCGCGGCGGCGCCGCCCGCCAGGAGGTCCCTCTGTACGCCGAGACCCTGGTGCCCCTCCTGCACTTCGGCTGGAGCGACCTGCGGGTCCTGCGCGACGGCCGGTTCAAGTACATCCAGGCCCCGCGGCCGGAGCTCTACGACCTGGCGAATGATCCCCGCGAGACCACCAACCTCGCTCCCGCGCAGGCCTCCCGCGCGGAGGCGATGCGAAACGGCCTGGGCAAGTTCCTCGATGCCGAGCGCGCGGCGCTGGCGGTGCGCGCGGGCGGTCCGGCGCCGGCCGTGGCCCCGGAGCTGTTGGAGAAGCTGGGCGCGCTCGGCTACGTC
>DAINRN010000068.1:0-4348 GCA_036741815.1 Acidobacteriota bacterium | reverse complement strand
GAACGACCTCATGCGCGAGGGCCTGCTGCGCCTCCACGACGGGGACTACGCGGCCAGCGCCGCCCGCTTCCAGGCGGTGCTGGCGCGGAAGGTCTCGAGCTTCGAGGTGCACTTCTATCTGGGGCGGGCGCTCGCGGGCCTGTCACGGCACGCGGAGGCGGCGCGCCACTTCGAAGAGGCGGCCCGGCGCTCGCCGGGCTTCGCATCCGCCTGGGAGGCGCTGGGCAAGAGCCTGGTGGCCGCGGGGCGGAAGGCGGAGGCGCGGCCGGCGTACGAGCAGGCCGCGGCCCTGGCGCCGAAGGACGCCGCGCTCCAGGCCCGGCTCGGCGACCTGCTGCGCGACCTCGGGTCCGTGGACGAGGCCATTCGCCGCCAGACGACGGCCACTGATCTGGCTCCCGACGTCGCCTCGTACTGGAACTCGCTCGGGATGACGCTGGGGGGGAACGGGCGGGCCGCCGAGGCCGAGCGGGCCTTCCGCCAGGCGACGCGCCTGGACGAGAAGAACGCCCACTACGCGTACAACCTCGGCCTGATCCTGGAACGGCAAGGGCGGGCCGCCGAGGCCCGCCCCTGGTTCGAGAAGGCGCTCGCGCTGGACGGGGGCTTCGCCCCCGCCCGCGCGAAGCTGTCCGGCCGCTAGAACTTGAACTTCGCCCCGAGCATGAACCTCCGCGGGACCACGGGGTTGAGCGGGAACAGGTACGAATCGGACTCCACCAGCGAGGTCACGACGCCCTCGGTCGTGTCGCTGTTGAGCAGGTTGAACGCGTCCGCGAAGACGGCCAGGTGGACGTCGCCGCCCAGCCCGAAGTCCTTCTCCAGGCGCATGTCCAGCATGCTGACGGAGTCCAGCCGTCCGTTCTCGCCCCGAGGCTGGAGCAGGATGGGACGGTTTTCCGGGACATTGGTGATGTCCCTGAGGGCGCGCGTGCGTCGGACGATGTGCGCGCCGCTCCGGTTCGAGAAGTTCGCGGACACGAGGAACCCGGCCGGCAGCTGGTAGACGGCCTGCACCTTGAACTGCCACTCCACGTCGCTCTTCAGGCGCCCGTCCGCGTTCACGTAGTTGTTGGGATCCTGGCCCCACTGGCGGAACTGCAGGCCGCCGCGCTGGATGATCCCCACCCCGGATCCGGCCTCGCCCGCCCCGCCCTGTCCCTCCTGGAGCGTGCCCTCGGCGCGCAGCCACGTCGCCGAAGCATTGAGCTGCCAGTTGTCCGCCATGCGCTTGTGGATGGCGAAGCTCACGGCGTTGATGTCGCTCTTCATGATCGGCGGGTTCGTGATCCGGAACTGCCGATCATTGGGATCGCTCAGGAGCTGGACCAGCTCGATGGTGCGCCCGGTCGGGTCATCCAGGGGGCCCAGCCCCTCGTCGACGTACGGCACGTTCTGGTACGTGCCTTGGATGTCCAGCCAGCCGGCATACTTGCGCCCGCGTTTGTAGACGTAGTTGATCTGGGCGCCCACGCCTCGGGCCAGCTCCCGTTCCAGGCTCCCGATGAACTGATCGACGTAGGGGCTCTCGTAGTTGGGGTCGAAGGCCAGGTTCTCGTTCGACCGGGAGAGCGTCAGCTCCCCGAATGTGTTGGTGACGGTGTCATACGGACCCACGAAGATGGGCGTGATGCTCTCGCCCAGCTTGTTGGCGTACTCGCCCGTGGCCACCGCGCGGTGATATCGGCCGTAGTGGCCCTTGAGCACCGTCTTGCCGTCGGAGGTCACCTTCCAGTTGAAGCCCAAGCGCGGAGAGATGTTGTTCCAGGTGAAGTAGTCCTCCTCCGGGAACGTCGTCCCCGTCGGGTTGCCGGACTCGTCGAGCTGGGGGCGCTCGGCGGCGAAGGCCTTCTGGTGGTCGTAGCGGACGCCCAGGTTGAGGGAAAGGCGGTCGTTCACCCGCACGGTGTCGTCCAGGAACACCCCGAAGGCCTTCGAGTCGCCGCTGTAGCTGAAGGGTGTGTAGGAGATCCCGTACCCGTAGCCCGGCGAGCTCTGGCTGTACGTGTAGATCAGGTCGTTGTATCCGACGAGGCCGCCGGCCTGGGCGGCGCTGTACTGGACGCCGAAGCGGAAGTCGTGGCTCCCGCCGAGGAAGCTGTCGGCGAGGTGCGAGACCTTCGCGTTCACGGTCGTGCGCTTCGGCCCCAGGTCGTACCAGTAGTAATGGCCGCCCGAGACGAACCCGGTGTCGATGTCGTAGAAGCGGTTCAGGTCGCGCGGCTGGTTGGGGTCCGTCGGGAGCTGCTTCACGTCGCCGTAGAAGCCCGAATAGCGCACTTCGACTACCGTCCTGTCCGAGAGGATGCCCGTATAGCCGAGGCCGGGCGTCGGCGTCTTGGCCGTGCGCTTCACCGCCGTCTCCGGCGCGGAGTTGGCGGACAGGCCGGCGTCGTCGTCCTTCTTGTCCATGTGGAAGGTGCCGACCAGCTTGTGCTTGTCGTTGATCTGCCAGTTCAGCTTGCCGAAGTAACGGTCGGTCCTCCCCCGGGCGGCGGTCAGGTCGTTCGTGTTGTCCACGCCCACGTCCCAGTAGTAGTCCCGCTGGTTGGCGTAGGAGGCGAAGAACCACAGCTTGTCCTTGACGATGGGCCCGCCGAGCTGAAGCGACAGGTCGGTGAACTTGTCGCGCGTCCAGGGGCAGCGCCCACCGTCGGGGCAGGCGTCCATGAAGCTGCCGTCGGGGTTGACCGTTCCCTGGCTGTTGTCCGAGGTCAGGCCGTCGCCCTGCCAGTAGAAGCCGGCGTCGCCGTGGAACTCGTTGGTGCCCTGCCGGGTCACGATGTTGTAGACCGCGCCCGTCAGGTTGCCGTACTCGGCCGGGGCCCCCAGGGAGAGCACCTCGACCTCCTCGATGGCATCCGTGTTGGGCTCGGCCAGCGCCTCGTTGAAGTAGTTGTCCGTGATGTCCACACCGTCCACCTGGAACGCGTTCTCGTCGTAGGAGGAGCCGTAGACCATGGTGCGGGTGGTGTTGTTCGAGTCGCCGCCCGCCAGCGAGCCCGGGGCCGCCGCGACGAGGCCGAAGAAGCTGTCGCGTCGCAGCGGCGCCTTGTCCACCCAGTTGCGGTCGTAGGTCGATCCGATCTCGTTCGAGGTCGTGTCCACCACGGGCGCCTCGCCCACCACGTCGATGTTCTCCGTGAGCTGTCCGACCTCCAGGTTGGCGTTCTCCTCGATGACCGCGCCCACGCTCACGTGGATGGACTTGCGCAGGCCCTTGAAGCCGGTCAAGGAGAAGGTGACCTGGTAGTCGCCGGGCGGGAGGTTGGCCACGCGGTAGATGCCCGACTCGTTCGTGACGGAGGTCTGGGTGCCCACGATGTTCGAGCCCGTCACCCCGACCGTTACCCCGGGCAGGGCGGCGCCCGTGGTGTCCTTGACGATGCCTGTGATGCTGCCGGTGGTGCGCTGCGCGAAGAGGGCCGGGGGGAAGGCCAGAGCGGCCGCGGCCACGGCGATCCAGAGAATCCTTCGCATGGGCGAGTTCTCCTTTCGTCCAACAGGCTGAACGACCTTCGAGCTTCTTCTGGGGCGGATGATATACCTCTGGTCCCAGACCTGCCAGGTCCAATCCAGAGGCGCCGCTCGGGCGTGCCCTCGCGCGCTTGCATTTCCTCGGCAACCCTGGTCTCATCACCCCCCACAGCGCCCATGCGGGGCGGGGTTATCGCGATACTCTCCGGTTTCTGCCGGTCGGCCCTGCTGGTGCTCGCCGCCCTCGCCTGCGCCTGCTCGGCCGCCAAGCCGCGGAAGGACGCGCTCACCGTCCTGCTCCCGGCGGACATCCTCAGCCTCGACCCCAACCGGGAGATCGAGCAGGTCACCGACTCCGTGCTGGCCAACGTCTTCGAGCCCCTGGTCGGGTTCGACCAGGAGCTGGAGGCGCGGACGATGCTGGCCGAGTCCTGGGAGCACCCGTCCCCCGAGCGCTGGAGGCTGCACATCCGGCGCGGGGTGGTGTTCCACGACGGCGTCGCCTTGACGCCGGAGCACGTGCGCGACGCCCTGCTCCACATCAAGGACGCGCCGGCCGAGGAGGCCGCGCAGTTCCTGAGCGAGGTGCGCGAGATCGCCGTCGCTCCCGACAACTCGGTGGACATCGTGACCGCCCAGCCGCGCGCCATCCTGGCCAACCTGCCTGGCCTCTACATCACCAAGCGCAACTCGGCGTCCGACTTCCCGCCGCTGGTGGGAACGGGACCGTACCGGTTGACGTCCTGGAAGCCGGGAGAAGCGGTGGTCCTGGAGCGTTGGCCGCGCTACAGTGGCCCCGCCCCCGTCTTCCGCAGCGTGTCCTTCGTGCCGGTGGCGGACGGCGCGGAGCGTCTGGCCCGGCTGGCCGACG
>DAINRN010000067.1:5703-10872 GCA_036741815.1 Acidobacteriota bacterium | reverse complement strand
GGGTGTGCTCCTCGCGCTGGGCGGGGGGCAGGACGACCTCGGGGAACGCGCGGCCCATGGCCTCCTCGCGGCCGCGCGCGAAGATGCGCTCGGCCTGCGGGTTCCAGAACGTGATGCGGCCGCGGCCGTCCAGGGCCACCACGGCCTCGAGCGCGCCCTCCAGGATGGCGCGGGTGTGGGCCTCCTTCTCGCGCTCCGCCGCCTCGCGGCGCAGGGTCGCCATCTCGAGGTGCGTGTTCACCCGCAGGAGAAGCTCGCGGTTGGAGAACGGCTTGATCAGGAAGTCGTTGGCCCCAGCCTCCAGCGCCTTGATGCGGGCCTCTTCCTCGGTGAGGCCGGTGATGACGATGACGGGAACGGCGCGCGTGGCCGCGTCGCTGCGCAGCTCCCGTACGAGGCCGTACCCGTCCAACCCGGCCATGAGCAGATCGGCCAGGACCAGGTCCGGGATCTCCCGGCGCGCGGCGTCGAGGACCTTGCGGCCGTCGGGGAAGGCCTCCACGCTCCAGTGCTCGCCGAGGAGCATCTCGAGCACGTGCCGGAACGTGTTGTCGTCCTCGGCCACGAGGATGCGAGCGCCCTGTCCGGCCCGTCCGGCCACGGGCCGGCGCCCGGCGTCGGGTGGCGAGTGGGGTGTCGTCATTCCGCTGATCAGATCCAGGCTAACACGCGGCGCCGCGCCGGCGGCGCGCGTCGGCTCAGAGGTATTTCTGCAGGCGGAAGCGGCCGGAGCGGGCGGACAGGGCGGCCCAGAGGTCGCCACGCTTCGCGATCCGGGCGGGCACGTTGCGCAGGTGAAAGTCCCCGATCTCCACGCCGCGCTCGACCTCGGTCCAGGTCACCGGGGTGGAGACGGTGGCGCCGGGCGTGGGCCGGACCGAGTACACCGAGGCCAGGGTCCGTCCCCAGGCGTTCTGGTTGTAGTCCACGAGCACGCGGCCCGCCGGCCGCCGCGAGATGCGGTACTCCGCGGTGATGAGGGCGGGGTGCAGGGCCTCCAGGCTCTGGGCGAACCGCTTGGCGAAGTCCCAGACCTGCTTCTGCGTCGGCCCGCGCACGATGGGGACGTAGACGTGGATGCCGCGGGAGCCCGTGGTCTTCGCGTGGCATGGCATCCCCAGCGCCTGGAGGCCGTCGCGCACGAGGAGCGCCGCCTCCCGCACGCGGTCGAAGCCGGGCTGCGTCTCGCCCTTCACGGGGTCCAGGTCGAAGTGGACGTAGTCGGGCCGGTCCACGTCGTCGCAGCGGGCGTACCACTGGTTGAGGTCGATGCAGCCCAGGTTCACCACCCACAGCAGCGAGGGGACGTCCTGCACGATGGGGAAGTCGATCACGTTGCCCGACTCGTGCTCGATGGAGCAGGTCTCGATCCATTCGGGGCGGGGGGACGGGGCGCGCTTCATGAAGAAGAACTCGCCCGCCGCCCCGTGCGGGTAGCGCTTCATGACCATGGCCCGCCCGTCGAGGTGGGGCAGGAGGGCGGGCGCCACGTCCGCGTAGTACTGAAGGAGGTCGCCCTTCGTGAGGCCCAGCTCGGGCCAGAAGGGCTTGCGGAGGTTCGTGAGCCGCACGGCGCGGGGGCCGAAGCGCAGCTCCACGGTGTCGGTGTCGCGGGGGAGGAGGACGCGGGGCGCGCGAACCGGCCGCGCCCGGCTCATCGCGCCCGCGTCCAGCGCCGGGGCTCGAGCCGGGGTGGCCGCGGCCCGTGGCGCACCGCCCCCGCCACCGGGACGTAGTCCAGCTCCCGGCCCGCGTCCACGCTGCGCAGCATCAGCCCGCCGCGGCTCATGTCGCCGCGACCCACGAACGTGGAGGGGAAGCGCAGCCGATCGCCGAAGATCTCCAGCAGGACGTCCACGTACTTGCCGCTGGCCACGCTCCCCAGCAGGACGACCTCGGTTCCGGGGCCCGCCGCGGCCCCCACGAGGCGGGCGTCGCGCAGCAGCGGCCGCCGGTAGCCGGCGTTGTCCTCGTCGATGGAGCCCCGCGCGTAGCGCCGCAGCGTCTTCAGGTTCACCCGGTGCTCCGGCGTGCGCAGGCCGTCGTTGGCGGTGATGATGAGCACGCCGGGCACGCCCTCGGGCGGACGCGCGAAAGCGCGGGCGTAGGCGAGCTTCCCACGGAAGTAGAGGCCGCTCAGGAACGTGAAGATCTCCCCGAGGGGGACGCCCTCCCGCTCGCGCACCCGGACGGCCAGCTCGAAGGTTGTGGCGTCGTTGAAGAGGAAGCGCGCGCGCTCGCCCCCGCAGTGGGCCGGCGAGAGGAGGAAGATCCGGCTCACGCCGCGGCCCCGGGGCGGACGGCGCGCCGGAACTCGGCCTCGGGCAGCGCGTTCAGGACCTCGCCCCGGCGCACCCAGCCGCGGCGGGCCATGGCCACGCCCCAGCGGACGTTGCGCAGCTGCGCGGTCGAGTGGGCGTCGGTGGAGATCACGAAGCGGATGCCGCGCTTGCGCGCCTCGCGCAGCCAGCGCGGGACCATGTCGAGGCGATGGGGATCCCCGTTGACCTCGACCGCCGCGCGCGAGGAGGCCACGGCGTCGAGAACGGCGTCCATGTCGCATTCGAACGGGGGCCGGGTCAGCACGTAGCGTCCCTGCGCGTGGCCCCAGATCTTGAAGACGGGGTGGCGCATGGCCGCCACCACCCGCCGCGTCATCTGCTCGGAGCTCATCCGGAAGCGGTTGTGGACGCTGGCGATCACGATGTCGAGCTGCTCGAGGACCGCGTCGGGGTAGTCGAGGGCGCCGTCGGCCAGGATGTCGGACTCCGTGCCGCGCAGCAGCCGCACCTTGACCTTTTCCTGGGCCCGGGCGATCTCCTCCCACTGGCGCTTCAGCCGGTCCAGCTGCAGGCCGCCGGCGTAGTGCGCGGTGGGGGAATGGTCGGTGATCGTGATGTACTGCATGCCCATGGCCTCCGCGGCCCGGGCCATCTGCTCCACGGTGTGCTTGCCGTCGGAGTACAACGTGTGGCAGTGCACGAGGCCGCGGACGTCACCCTCGGTCACGAGGTCGGAGAAGTCGTCCCCCGCGGCGGCGGCCTCGATCTCGCCCTGGTCCTCGCGCACCTCGGGGGGCAGGCTGGGCAACCCCAGCCGGCGGTACAGGTCCGCCTCGTCCTTGACGGCGGCCGGGCGCCGTCCCCCCGCGCGCCGGCGCGGGCCGGCATCGGTGCGCGCCAGCCCCCGGGTCCGGGCCAGCGCGTCCAGCTTCTCGAGATGCGCCTTTGATCCGGTCAGCCGGTGCAGCGCGGTGGCATGGGCCGCGGGCTGCGTCACCAGCAGCTCGACCCTCAGCCCTCCGGGCAGGCGGGCGGCGCAATGGTCGAGGCCGCGCTCCAGCACGGTGGCCAGCAGGGGATACGTCAGGAAGTGCTCGATCGCCGGGGCGGGGTCTCGGGCCGCCGCCACGAGCTGCAGCTCGGTGACCGTCTCCTCGCACCGTCGCAGCGCGCCCGCCGCCTCGGCGCGCGTCACCTGCGGGGCCGTCCGCAGGTGGGACAGCAGGGCCTCCGCCTCGCGGTGCGCCTCGTAGAGCAGCACGCGCTCCTCGCGCGTGGCCAGGCCGCGGATACCCTCCAGGATCTTCTCCTCCGTCCTGGGCCCGAAGCCCTTCACGGTGCGGACCCGGCCGGCCTCGGCCGCGGCCTTGAGGTCGTCCAGCCCGCGCACGCCGATGGCCTGGTGGAGGGCGGCGATCCGCCTGCGCGTCATGCCCGGGATGAGGCTCAGCTCCAGGATCCCGGGCGGGAGCTGCGCCCGCAGCCGCTCGAGCCTCTCCGACCGGCCGGTCTTGTGGAGCTCGGCGATGGCCGCGGCCAGGCCGGGCCCGATGCCGGGGACCCCGCGCAGGCGGTCCTCGTCCACGAGCCGGCCCAGGTCCGCCACGGCAAGGACCGCGCGCGCCCCGCGCTCGTACGCCCGGACGCGGAACGGGCTCTCTCCCCGGGCCTCCAGCAGCCGGCCCATCTCGCGCAGCGCATTGGCGACGGCGAAGCGGTCCAGGCTACTTCCGAGCGGAAGGCACGGCGGGTCCCGGAGACGGCGGCCGCAGCGGAGGCAGGCCCAGGCGAGCGGACTCCTTGTCCACCATCTGGATGAAGTCGTTGATGCGGGGAAGCTGCCGCCCGTTGATGAACACCGTGGGTGTCGCGCTCACGCCCGCGCCGTGGGCCTCGGCGATCTGCGCGTTGAGCTTCTCCCGGGCCTTGGCGGAGAGCATGCAGCCGTCGAGGGCGGCGGCGTTGAGCCCCGCCTCGCCGGCCACCCGGGCCACGTCCTTCACCGAGGGATTGGGCGGCGGCGAGGCGTACACCTTGTCGTGGTAGGGCCAGAACTTGCCCTGCTCGTTCGCGCAGATCGCGCCCAGGGCGAGGGCGCACGCGCCGGGGTGGATGGTCGCCTTCAGGTTCGGGTTGCAGGACTGGTCGAGCGGGTAGTTCTTGAAGTAGAGGGCCACCCGGTTGGCGGACTGCGGCATGAAGCCCGCGAAGCCGCCCGCCAGCTGCCGGCAGTACGGACAGAGGAAGTCCGAGAACTCGACCACGCGCACGGGGGCATCGCCGGGACCCTTGAAAGGCACGCCCGCGAGGTCCAGGGTGCGCACCGGGCCCTGCTCGAACTCGCGGGCGGCCTTCTCCGCGAAGTACTGATCGAGCTTCTTGGGGTCGTCCAGGATCTCCTGCAGCCGCCGCGCCTGCTCCTGCGCCATGCGGGCCTCCTCCTGCCAGCGTTGCGCGTCGGGCGGGAGCGGCGCACCGGCGGTGGAGGGCGAAGACACGGGGGAGGGGCGCGTGGCGACGGCTGGCGGGGGCGCGCCCACCGCCGGCGAGCCCAGGATCGACGCCCCACGGCCGCGCTCGCGATAGCTGAGCGCCTGGTCCGAGGCCAGCACGGCCGCGGCCAGCGCGAGGCTGCCCAGGACCCAGCCGGTGATGACGAGACGGCCGTCCATCGTGCGCGCCGCCGTCGCCGCCCCGCCGCCGCCGCGGCGCGCCTTCATCAAGACGACCACCGCCAGGGCGTTGAAGACGTAGGTCAGGAGACAGAGCCTGCAGAAGGCGTGGATGGCGAAGGCCTGTATCCCGAGGAGCACGGCGTCCACTGCCAGGGCGGCCGTCAGGGCGAACAGCGTCAGGACCGCCGCCGCGTCCGCCGCGGCGGGGCCTG
>DAINRN010000067.1:0-5693 GCA_036741815.1 Acidobacteriota bacterium | reverse complement strand
GGCCGAGCAGGAGCAGGAGTCCCAGGCACAGATAGAAGAAGACGCCGATGGCCGCCAGCGGAACCCCGCCCACCGCCGCGTAGCGGCTCTGGGAGACGAGGGCGCACCCGCTCTGGTCGCCCTCGCCGCAGACCTGTTCCACGGCGGCCACGGCCCGGCTCTCGCCGTGATGCTCGAGGAGGAGGAGCCCGGAGAGGACCGCGCCTGCCGCCACCGCGAGCAGGGCGACGGCGAGGCGCCAGCGGCCGATCACGGACGGACCATCCTCACTCCTCGCGGGGGATCAAATTTCCGGGCGGGGCCGCGACCGTCTGGCCCCATCGCCGAATCTAGCCCACGCGCGCCGGCCCCGCAAGCCGGCCCGGCGGCCGCGGCCGCCGCCTATAATCGACGTCTCCGCGCCCTGGCTGAACGGAGCTGCAGGTGTCCGAGTACAAGGTGATATACAAGCGCGACGAGGCGGGCGAGTGGACCGCCTCGGTGCGCGGCCTGCGGCGCTGCCGGGGACGGGGCCGCACCCTGCGCCAGGCCCGGAAGCGCCTGCGCGCGGCCCTCGGCCGGTTCGACGACGAGCCGCCCCGCCCGGGCGCTGCTCGTGCGCCACTGGGCGGCCCGCCGGCGCGCGCGCGGCGCGGAGGCCCGCGCCCAGGCCGCGGCCCGGCAGGCGGTGGAGGCGCTCGTCCGCCTCGGCCTCAGCGCGCGCGACGCCGCCGACCTGCTGGGCCTTCCCTACCCGAAAGCCCAGCAGATGCTGCGGGCGCGGAGCTGATCACGACTCCCAGGGCAGTCCGGGCTTCCCGAAGTGGCCGTAGTTCGTCGTCTGGCGGTAGATCGGCCGCAGCAGGTCGAGGCGCTCGATGATGGCGGCCGGGCGGAAGTCGAACTGGTCCACGAAGGAGAGCAGCTCGCCCTCGTCGCCCGTGCCGAAGGCATCCACCCGCAGTGCGACCGGGCGCGCCAACCCGATGGCATAGGCCGCCTGCACCTCCAGGCGGCGCGCCAGCCCCGCGCCCAACGCTTGGCGCGCCACCCACCGGCAGAAATAGGCGCCGCTGCGGTCCACCTTCGAGGGGTCCTTCCCGCTGAACGCGCCGCCCCCGTGCCGGGCGGCGCCGCCGTAGGTGTCGACGATGATCTTGCGCCCCGTCACCCCGCAGTCCGCCGCGGGGCCGCCCTGCACGAAGCTGCCCGTGGGGTTCACGGTGAACCGCGTCCCCGGATCGAGCCAGCCGCCCAACGCGCGCGGGCCCAGCACCGCTTCCACGTAGTGGCGCACGATCTCCGGCGCCACGTCCCGCGCGTGCTGCGTGGAGACGAGGACGTCCGCCACGCGCGCGGGGACCCCGTCTTCGTAGACGACCGAGACCTGGGTCTTGCCGTCGGGCCGGAGCCACGGGAAGGCGCCGGCGCGGCGGTCCTCCGCCAGCCCGCGCGCCAGGCGGTGGGCCAGCAGCAGCGGCAGGGGCAGCCGCTCGGGGGTCTCGTCCGTGGCGTAGCCGAAGACGATGCCCTGGTCCCCGGCGCCCTGCTCGCCGACGCGGTTGGTCCCGGGGTCCACCCCGCGGCCGATCTCCCAGGACTGCCCGGTGATGTGCTGCACGAGCTGGAGGCCGTCCGCGCTGAAGGGCGCCGACGGGTCGTCGTAGCCCACCTCGCGCACCGCGTCGCGGACGATGCGCAGGTGGTCCAGCGAGGAGGTGGAGCTGATCTCGCCGGCCAGCACCACGACCCCGGACTTGCAGAGCACCTCGCAGGCCACGCGGCTGCGGCGGTCGTGCGCGAGATAAGCGTCGAGCACGGAGTCGGCGATGAAGTCGCAGACCTTGTCCGGGTGGCCCTCGGCCACGGACTCCGAGGTGAGGATGGCGGCGGCCCCGGCCCCGCGCGCGGCGGGGGCCGGGATCGCGGCATCGTTGAGGGCGACACCGCGGCTCATGCCGCGCACCCTTGCGGCCGGCACATGGGCTCGACCGTCCCCGCGCGCACGGACCGCCCGCCGATGCGCAGGGAGAGCGCGCAGCCCTTCCGCTCCGGGTACTCGCGGAGCAGCGCGTCGCGGCGGCGCCGGGCCTCCACCAGGTCGGTGGTGCCGAGGGAGACCCGCACGCGGTCCTTCCTCCAGCCGGGGAGGTGGACCGTGAAGGCCACCCACCACAGGCGGCCGTTGCGCCACAGGTGATGGTTGGGGTCACCGACCGCGGAGTCGCGGTCGATTGTCTCGAGGATCGTTTCGGGCATGGTGTCTTCTCCTTCCGAAGAAGACACCCGGAGGGCGCGGCCCCAAAGCCGCGCCGGACACTTGGTTGCCTCGCCCCATGCGAGGCCACATCTCCTTCGGGTTCGTCCCCGAAGGACCGGCACCTTGGGATGTCCTCCCAGGTTGCCGGACCCGCTACCTGCGGGCCGCTCCGGATGTCTACCGGGAGTATGCACCCGCCCCGGGGGGGCCTGCAAGACCCGGCTGCGTCATAGGCGCCGGCCGCCCCCGGCGGGTCTCAGCGGGAAGCGGGGTTCAGGAACGACGCGGCCCAGCGCCCGCGCACGGCCAGGTTCCAGGACAGGCGGGAGAGCAGGCCGGCCTCGTAGACCGCGGCGGGGACGAACTGGACGAAGGAGAGAGCATCCTCGCCGCTCTTGCACCATGCGCCGAAGAGGTGGGAGTTCGTCCACTCGCGGAACTCGGCCAGGTTGAGGGTCGCGGCCTCCTCGGCCGCGCTGGTCCCCGGGGTGTGGGGGAGCGTCAGCCGCAGGGTCAGGCCCGAGCCCAGCCGCGGGTGCTGGGTCTCGGCCGAGGCCTGCAGCGTGGCGTGCGTATCGGCCTGGTCCGTTCCCCCCTGCCCGGGCAGGCTGAGCTGGGCGCTGAAGCCGAGGCCGTCCCGGTGGGCCTCGGTCCAGGGCCGCGGTTCCATCTGGACGGTGGCCTCGAAATCGGCCTCGGTGAAGGGTGACCGTTCGCTGCCCACCCGGCCGTAGACGTTGCCCAGGACGTCGAGGAGGTCGTCGGGATCGCGGCGCCGGCCGCTCGAGGGGTGCGCGCTCTCCGCCGGCTCCGCGCCGAACTGGGCGGCCAGCTCCTCGACCTGCGCGTGCGCCTCGGCCGCCTGCAGGACCACCGCCGCGTCGAGGAGCGGCAGCAGCCAGGCCACGTTGCGGGCGTGGGCGTAGGCGGCGGCGTGGAGGACGATCTCCCCGCTCTCGCGCTCCCAGATGAGCGCGCTCGAGGTGGCGAACCGGTTGAGGGCGGACAGCCGTTCCACCGTCTCTGCCGCGTCCGGGACCTTGCGGAGCAGGTCCGACGAGGCGTGGATGCGCACCACGTCGATCTCGTTGCTCGTCCGCGGGGGCTCGGCCCAGACGTGCTGCGCCAGATGGTGGGGCCACCAGGTGAAGTTGCGGTGCGCCTCGAGCGTCCACTCGCCCGGGACCTCGAGCGCGTCGTGGATCTTGCGGAGTATCTGCAGGCCCAGGTCGGGCGTCTCGGGCTCCGTCGCCGGCGCATCGGATGGCGAAGTCATCCTGACTCCACGATACCTCACGCGGCCGCGGCGCTGGAGCCCGGCAGGGATCTTGCTCTCGAAGTATCGAGGGCCGGCGTCCGCCGCTCCCTCCCGCCGCCGCTTCAGCCTTGCGCCGGGATACGGGACGTGAGACCTTCCCGCCCGTGTCGTTTCCCCACCTGAAGTTGGCGGCCGGGCTCGGGCCGCTGGTCCTCGCGGTCGTCGCGTGGTCCGCACCCGTCGAGTGGCCGGCGTCTTCCCCGGAGGCCGAAGGCCTCGACCGCGCCGCGCTCGAATCGCTGCACTCGGAGCTCGCGGCGGGTGGCCACGGCTACGTGGACGGGCTGCTCGTCATCCGGCACGGCCGCGTCGTCTTCGAGCGGTCGTACGCCCACGACTACGACCGGCTGTTCGTCGGCAAGGACCAGCGGCGTGGGCCCTACAACTACTACGACCCCGACTGGCACCCGTACTACAAGAGAGGCCGCCTCCACACCCTGCAGTCCGTGTCCAAGAGCATCACGTCGGCCCTGATCGGGATGGCGATACGCCGCGGCGAGATCCCGGGCGTGGACGCGAGGGTGCTGCCGTACCTCGCGGGGTTCCGTCTGCCCGCCGACCCCCGCTGGTCGGCGATGACCCTGCGCCACCTCCTCACCATGACGTCCGGAATACGTTGGGACGAGACGACCGTCACCTACACCGATCCGGCCAACAGCTGTGCGGCCATGGAGGCCAGCCCGGACTGGGTGCAGTTCGTGCTGGACCAGCCCATGGCCGAAGAGCCTGGCCGGACCTTCGTCTACAACAGCGGGGTGACGCAGCTCATCGCCCAGGTCTTGCGCCAGGCCACCCGGCGCATGCCGGACGACTACGCGGCGGAGCACCTCTTCCGGCCGCTGGGGATCGACTCCTATTACTGGAAGCGCACGCCGACAGGCCTGGCCGACGCGGAAGGGGGCCTGTATCTCACCGCGCGCGACCTCGCCCGGATCGGACAGCTCTACCTCAAGGACGGAGTCTGGGACGGGCAGCGGCTGCTGCCCGAGAGTTGGGTGCGCGACTCCACGGCGCCCGCCGTCATCAGCCCCGCCGAGCCCGGACAGGAGCGGGACTACGGCTATCAGTGGTGGTCGCTCCCCTACGGGCCCCGGGCCGCCCGCGCCTTCGCCGCCATCGGCTACGGGGGACAGATGCTCGTGGGGGTGCCCGAGCACGAGCTGCTCGTGGTCCTCACCGGCTGGAACATCTACGACCGGCCTCCCGTATCGTCGCGCTTCGCCCTCGAGCGGGTCCTGGCTGCCGTCCGCGCGCCGACCCCGCCGGGGACGGCGCCCGGTCCGCCCGCCGACCTCATCCTCGACGGGGTCGCCGTCTACACGATGGACGCCGCGCGCCCCTGGGCGGAGGCGGTGGCCGTGCGCGACGGCCGCATCGTGTTCGTCGGGACCTCCAGGGACGCGCAGGCCTGGACCGGTCCCGGGACACGGGTGGTCTCCCTCGAGGGACGGATGGTGCTCCCCGCCTTCCACGACGCGCACGTCCATCCCGTCAGCGGCGGCGTCGAGCTGGCCCAGTGCAACCTCAACGACCTGCCCACGGCGGACGCGGTCCTCGAGAAGGTGAGGACGTGCGCCGCGGCGCTTCCCAAAGACGCGTGGGTCGTGGGCGGGGGTTGGGCCCTGCCGGTGTTCCCTGGCGGGCTGGCGCGCAAGGAGCCGCTGGACGAGGCGACGAGCGGCCGCCCCGCGTTCCTCAGCAGCGCGGACGGCCATTCGGCGTGGGTCAACTCGAGGGCACTGGCGGTGGCCGGGGTGGACGCGCGGACGGCCGATCCCGCCAACGGCCGCATCGAGCGCGACGCCGCCGGCCAGCCGGTGGGAACGCTGCGCGAGGCGGCCGTGGACCTGGTCGACCGCCACGTGCCCCCGCCCACGCCCGCGCTGCGTCTCGAGGGGCTTCGGCTCGCCCTCTCGAAGCTGAACGCCTTCGGCGTCACCGCGGTTCAGGAGGCGGACGCGTCGCGCGAGTACCTCGAGACGTACCGCGAGGCGGAGAGGGCAGGCGCTTTGACGGTGCGGGTCACCGCCGCCCTTCATACGGACGATGAACACGGCCCGGAGCAGGTGGACGACCTCGTGCGGCTGCGCGCGGAGTTCGCCGGCGCGCGCCTGCGGCCGTTGGCGGCCAAGATCT
>DAINRN010000066.1:0-10958 GCA_036741815.1 Acidobacteriota bacterium | reverse complement strand
CGTACGAGCCGACGATGTTCACGTCGCGGGGCAGCTTCATGCGCGGCGCGGACATCGTTTTCCACCTGGCCGCGAACGCCGATGTGCGCTTCGGCCTCGAGGAGCCGCGGCGGGACCTGGAGCAGAACACGGTGGCGACCTTCAACGTGCTGGAGGCCATGCGGGCCGCGGGCGTCCGCCGCATCGCCTTCGCCTCCACCGGCTCCGTGTACGGCGAGCCCGAGGTCTTCCCCACCCCGGAGAACTGTCCCTTCCCCGTCCAGACCAGCCTCTACGGAGCCTCCAAGCTGGCGGGCGAAAGCCTGATCGCCGCATACTGCGCAGGCTTCGGTTTCCAGGGCGTGGTCGTCCGGTTCGTGTCGATCCTCGGCGAGAGGTACACCCACGGCCACGTCTTCGACTTCTACAAGAAGCTCCTCGCCGATCCGCGCGGGATCGAGGTGCTGGGCGACGGGCGGCAGCGCAAGTCCTATCTGTACGTACAGGACTGCGTGGATGCGCTTCTGCTCGCCGTGGAGAAGGCCGGAGACGGTTTCGAGGTCTTCAACCTGGGGGCGGACGATTACTGCACGGTGGACGAATCGCTGGGTTGGATCTGCGATCATCTGGGCCTGTCTCCCGAGCGGCGGTACACGGGCGGGGTCCGGGGCTGGGTCGGCGACAGCCCCTTCATCCTCCTCGACACGGCCAAGGTCCGGAGCCTGGGCTGGACCCCCCGGCTGGGGATCCGCGAGAGCGTGATCCGCACGCTCGCGTACCTCCAGGCCAACCCGTGGGTGCTGGAGCGACGATGAAGACCGTCGTCTACGGCCTCTGGCATCTTGGCTGCGTGACCGCGGCCTGCCTGGCCGCGGTCGGGAACGAGGTCGTGGGCCTGGAGCCCGACGAGGACGTCGTGCGCGGCCTGCGCGAGGGTCGGCCTCCGCTCGAGGAGCCCGGACTCGCGGAGCGCATCGCCGCCGGTCTGGCCGCGGGCCGCCTGTCGTTCACTACCGACGCGGCCTCGGCACTCCGGGGCGCAGAGGTGGTGTGGCTGGCCTTCGACACGCCCGTGAACGAGAACGACGAGGCGGACGTCCGGTGGGTGCGCGGCCGTTTCGAGGCCATCGCGAACCTCATCCCCCCCGGGGTCCTGGTCCTCGTCTCTTCGCAGGTCCCGGTCGGATTCACGGCTGGCCTCGAGCGGGACTGGCCCGCGCCGCGTCTCCGCTTCGCCTACTCCGCCGAGAACCTGCGCCTGGGACAAGCCCTTCAGAGTTTCGATCGGCCGGACCGCGTCGTGGTCGGGGTCCGACGGGACGCCGATCGGGACCTCGTGACCGGCCTGCTGCGCCCCTTCACCACCCGCATCGAATGGATGTCGATCGAGTCGGCGGAGATGACCAAGCACGCGCTGAACGCCTTCCTGGCCACGTCGGTGGCGTTCGCCAACGAGATAGCGCGGGTCTGCGAGGCGGTGGGGGCCGATGCCAAGGAGGTGGAGCGCGGCCTCAGGAGCGAGGCCCGCATCGGGCCCCGGGCCTATCTCTCCCCCGGCGCGGCCTTCGCGGGCGGGACTCTCGCCCGCGACGTGCGCTTCCTGGCCGGCCTGGGCCACGGGCGGGGAGTGGCCACACCACTCCTCGACGGCGTGCTCGCCAGCAACGACCGCCACAAGACGTGGCTGCACGAGAAGGTCCGGGCCGCGCTGGCCCGCATCGAGGGGCCGGTCGTGGCGGTCCTGGGCCTCACCTACAAGCCCGGGACCAGCACCCTCCGTCGCTCGGCGTCGGTGGAGCTGTGCCGCTGGCTGCGCGGGCAGGGCGTGAGCGTGCGCGCCCACGATCCCACCGTGGCCGGCCGGCCCCCCGAGCTGAAGGACCTCGACGTGGTGCTCTGTGCGAGCGCGAAGGAGGCCCTGACCGGGGCGGACGTAGCCGTCGTGGCCACCGAGTGGCCCGACTACCGCGCCCTGGGGGCCGAGGACTTCGTGCGCGCGATGCGCCGGCCCTGTGTGGTCGACCCGAACTGGTTGCTGGAGTCCCTCGCCTCGGAGCCGCGCATCAGGTATTTCGCGACAGGTCGGGCGAGCGGCGGCTCCGAGGCGAAATCATGACCGGTCTCGTCGACCTGGCCGGCCGATCTGCGATCGTTACCGGGGCGAATCAGGGTCTGGGCTTCGCGATCGCCCAGGCCTTGCTCGAGGCCGGGGCGAACGTCTTGATCATGGCGCGAGACACGGTCAAGTTGGACCGCGCAAGGCAGGACCTGTCTTTCCGGGCACGGCGTGGCCAGGACATTCACGCCGTGCCCGGTGATATCTCGCGCCCCGAAGACTGTGCCGCGGCCGTGGACAAGGCCGTCTCCCTCTTCGGGGGCCTTACCGTCCTCGTCAACAACGCGGGTGTCTACGGGCCCATCGGCCGCCTGGAGGACGTGGACTGGAAGGAATGGGAAGAGGCCGTCCGCATCAACCTCCTGGGCACCGCGCTCATGTGCCGCGCCGCCCTCCCGCCCATGCGCGCGCGCGGCTACGGCAAGATCATCAACCTCTCCGGGGGCGGCGCCACCGGGCCACTTCCCCGCTTCACCGCCTATGCCGCGTCGAAGGCGGCGGTGGTGCGGCTCACCGAGACGCTGGCCGAGGAGCATCGCGGCGACGGCATCGACGTGAACGCCATGGCCCCCGGCGCCCTCAACACCCGCCTCCTGGACCAGGTGATAGGCACGGGCCCGGAGAAGGTGGGCCGCGAGTTCCACACGCGCGCGCTGAAGCAGCGCGAGGAGGGCGGCGTCCCCCTCGAGAAAGGCGCCGCCCTGGCCGCCTTTCTGGCTTCCGCCGCCAGCGACGGGATCACCGGCCGGCTCGTGAGCGCGGTCTGGGATGACTGGGAGCGTCTGCCGGAGCGGCGCCGGGAGCTCGCGGATAGCGACGTCTTCACCCTGCGCCGCATCGTCCCCAAGGACCGGGGGCTGAAGTGGTGAGGCGGGTGGCCATCGTGGGCTGCGGCCTCGTGGGCGCCAAGCGGGCGCGGGCCCTGGGGGACAGCCGGCTCGTGGCGGTGGCCGACACCGAGCCCGACCGGGCGCGGGCCCTGGCCGGGCAGGCCGAGGGGTGCGTTGCGGAGACCGACTGGCGCGCGGTGGTGAAGCGGCCGGACGTGGAGCTCGTGATCGTGGCCACCACCCATGACAGCCTGGTCCCCATCACCCAGGCCGCAGTGGAGGCGGGCAAGCACGTCCTGGTGGAGAAGCCCGCGGCGCGCCGCCCTTCCGAGCTCGGCGCCGTGGCCGCCGCGGCACGCGAGCGAGGGGTGACCGTGCGCGTGGGCTTCAACCACCGCTTCCACCCCGCCTTGCGGCAGGCCCGCGCCATGGTCGAGGACGGCGCGGTGGGCCCGCTGATGTACGTGCGCGCGCGCTACGGCCACGGCGGCCGGGCCGGCTACGAGCGCGAATGGCGGGCGCGGCCCGAGGTCGCCGGTGGAGGCGAGCTGCTGGACCAGGGCGTCCACCTCATCGACCTGGCCCGGTGGTTCGCGGGGGACCTGGCCCTCGTGGCCGGACACCTGGGGACCTTCTTCTGGGACATGCCGGTCGAGGACAACGCCTTCGTCCTGCTACGGAGCCCCGCGGGCCGCGTGGCCTGGCTCCACGCGAGCTGGACGGAGTGGAAGAACCTGTTCTCGTTCGAGGTCTTCGGCCGCGCGGGCAAGCTGCAGGTGGACGGCCTCGGCGGCAGCTACGGCCCGGAGCGCCTGACCCATTACCGCATGCGGCCGGAGATGGGCCCCCCCGACACTCGTGACTGGGAGTACCCGGGTGACGATCCTTCCTGGGGCGAGGAATACGCCTCCTTCGTCGAGGCTACCCTGGGCCGCGCCACCGCCAACGCCACCCTGGAGGACGCGGCGGCCGCCCTCACCATCGTGCAGCAGGCCTACGGCGGGGCCAGGCCGTGATCATCGCCCGCAGCCCGCTACGCATCTCGCTGGGGGGCGGGGGCACGGACCTGCCGTCGTATTACCGGAAGCACGGCGGCTTCCTGGTCGCGGCCGCCATCGACAAGTACGTCTACATCACGCTGCACCAGACCTTCGTCCCGGATCTGATCGTCAAGTACTCCAAGCTCGAGCGAGTCGCCGGCGCCGCCGAGCTGGACCACCCCATCCTCCGCGAGGCACTGCGGCTGCTCGGCATCGAGGGGCCGTACCTGGAGCTGACGAGCATGGCCGACATCCCGGCGGGGACCGGGCTCGGCTCTTCCGGCAGCTTCGCCACCGCGCTGCTCAAGGCGCTTCACACGCACCAGAAAGGCCTCATCCATCCGCGCGAGCTGGCGGAGCAGGCCTGCCACATCGAGATCGACGTCCTCAAGGAGCCCATCGGCAAGCAGGACCAGTACATCGCGGCCTTCGGCGGAGTCACGAGCTTCGAGTTCCACACCGACGACACCGTGACGGCCCGTCCCCTGAGCCTCTCCACCGACACTCTCTACAACCTCGAGGACAACCTGCTCCTCTACTTCACGGGCTACAGCCGCTCCGCCTCCACCATCCTGAAGGAGCAGGACGACGCCACGCGGCGCCAGGACGCGGCCATGGCCGAGAACCTCGACGTGGTCAAGGACCTGGGCCATCAGAGCCAGCGGGCACTCGAGTCCGGGGACCTGGAGGGCTTCGCGGAGCTGCTGAACCAGCAGTGGGCGCGCAAGAAGGGGCGCAGCGGCGCCATGAGCAACGAGCGGATCGACGCGTGGTACCGCCTGGCCATGGACAACGGCGCCCGGGGCGGAAAGCTCATCGGCGCGGGGGGCGGCGGCTTCCTCCTCTTCTACGCCAGCGACAAGGCGCTGCTGCGCCGGGCCATGACCGCGGCGGGGCTGCGCGAGGTGCGCTTCCGCTTCGACTTCGAGGGCACCAGGGTGGTGGTCCAGTGACGGTGGACCTGGCCGCCGTCCCCGTGGCCATCCTGGCCGGGGGTCGAGCCACCCGGCTGCATCCGCTCACCGAGACGGTCCCCAAGGCCCTGGTGGATGTGGCGGGCCGGCCCTTCATCGAGCACCAGCTCGCCCTGCTGCGCCGGCGAGGCCTGCGGCGGGCGGTGCTCTGCCTGGGATACCTGGGCGAGCAGGTGCAGGCCCACCTCGGCGACGGCGCGCGCTTCGGGATCGCACTCGCCTATTCCCACGACGGGGCATCACCGCGAGGGACGGGTGGCGCCCTGCGGCACGCCCTGCCGCTGCTCGGCGAGCAATGCTTCGTGATGTACGGCGACGCCTATCTCGACATCGACTACGAGGCCATGCTGGCCGACTTCCTGCGCCGTCCCGAGCCCGCGCTCATGGCGGTGCTGCGCAACGAGGACCGCTGGGACCGGAGCAACGTCCTCTTCCGCGACGGGCGACTGCTGCGCTACGACAAGGACGACCCCGGCGCCGAGATGCGCCACATCGATTACGGCGTGGCCCTGCTGCGCCGCGCGGCCGTGGAGCGCATCCCGTCCGACCGGCCCTCCGACCTCGCGGACCTCTACCGCGAACTGGTGGCGGAGCGGTCGATGGGCGGGCACGAGGTCGAGCGCCGCTTCTACGAGATCGGGTCGGCCGCGGGCCTGGAGGAGGCGCGGGCCCACCTCGGCGCGCGCGAGCCGGACTGACGCGCAGGAGCATGTGATGTCCTACACAATCGACTACCTGGCCGAGGCCCGACAGGTCCTCGACCGCCTCGATCCCGCGGCCATCGACCGCGTGGTGGCCCTGCTGGTCGCGCTCCGGCAGAGAGGGGGCCGGCTCTTCATCCTGGGTGTGGGCGGCAGCGCCGGGAACGCCTCGCACGCGGTCAACGACTTCCGGAAGATCTGCGGGATCGAGGCCTATACCCCGACGGACAACGTGGCCGAGCTGACCGCCCGCGTGAACGACGACGGCTGGGAGACCTCGTTCGCCAACTGGCTGCGGGTCAGCCGGCTCGCGCCGAAGGACCTGGTGCTGGTCTTCTCGGTGGGCGGCGGCGACCTGGCCCGCAACATCAGCCCCAACCTGGTGCGCGCCCTGGAGCTCGCCAAAGACGTCGGGACGCCGGTGTGCGGGATCGTGGGCCGCGACGGCGGCTTCACCGCCAAGGTGGCCGACGCCTGCGTGATCATCCCCACCATCCGGCCGGAGACCGTAACCCCCCACGCCGAGGCCTTCCAGGCCGTGGTGTGGCACCTGCTGGTGTCCCATCCCTTGCTGCAGACGACGCCCACGAAGTGGGAGTCGACCCGCTAGTTGGGCCGAAGGGCGGTGTTCCTCGATCGCGACGGCGTCCTGAACGGCGGCGTGGTGCGCGCGGGAAAACCCCATCCAACCGGCGCGGTGTCCGAGGTGGAGATCCTGCCGGGCGTCCCGGAGGCCTGCCGCGACCTGGCGGCGGCCGGCCTCCTCCTGATCGGCGCCACCAACCAGCCGGACGTGGCCCGGGGAACCCAGTTCCGTGAGGAGGTCCTGCGCATCAACCGGTTGCTGCTGCGCCGCCTGCCGCTCCTGGAGATCCGCACCTGCTTCCACGACGACGCGGACGCGTGCGCCTGCCGCAAGCCGAAGCCCGGCCTCCTGCTGGAGGCGGCGCGCGAGCACGACATCGACCTTGCCAGGAGCTTCATGGTGGGCGACCGATGGAGTGACGTGGCCGCGGGCGCGGCCGCGGGTTGCTTGACCTTCCTGATCGCTGCTCCCTACAATGAGCGCGCGCGTTGCGCGCCCGACCACGACGTCCGTGACCTGCCCGAGGCCGCGCGGCGAATCCTGGCCCTGGCGGGCCCCACCCCGGAGCCGGAGTGAAGAGGATCGAGGACCTTCGGATCAAGCTCTTCGCGGACGGCGCCGACAAGGCGGGCATGCTCGAGATGGCCCGCCTGCCCTACGTCGCGGGCTTCACCACCAACCCCACCCTGATGCGCAAGGCCGGGGTCACCGACTACAAGGCCTTCGCCCTGGACGTACTGCAGGCGATCCCCGAGCGCCCGATCTCCTTCGAGGTGCTCTCCGACGAGTTCGCGGAGATGGAGCGGCAGGCGCGGCAGATAGCGGGCTGGGGCGGCAACGTCTACGTCAAGATCCCGGTCACCAACACGCGCAGCGAGCCGGCGTACGGGCTCATCCGCCGGCTCAGCGAGTCCGGGATCAAGCTGAACGTGACCGCCATCCTGACCCTGGAGCAGGTGCGCGAGGTCTCCGCGGCCCTGGGCGGGCGCACCCCCGCGGTGATCTCGGTCTTCGCGGGACGTATCGCGGATACCGGGCGGGACCCCGTTCCCTTGATGAGGGCGGCGGTGGAGCTGTTGGCCCCCCATCCCAACCAGGAGCTGCTCTGGGCCAGCCCCCGCGAGCTTCTGAACATCTTCCAGGCCCACGCCACCGTCTGCCACATCATCACCGCGACCAGCGACGTGCTGCACAAGCTGCCCCTGGTCGGGAGGGACCTCACCGCCTACTCCCTGGACACCGTGAAGATGTTCCACGACGACGCCCGGCAGGCCGGCTACAACCTGTGAGCCCCACGGGGGCCTCCCCTGACGCGCCGGATCCCGCGCTGCCCCTGGTCAGCATCGTCACCCCGGCCCTGAACGCCGCCCGCTTCATCGGGGACACACTGGCCAGCGTCCGGGCGCAGGACTATCCCCGCATCGAGCACGTGGTGGTGGACGGCGGGTCCAGCGACGGGACGCTGGACCGGGTGCGAGAAACGCCGGGTGTCCTCTGGACCAGCCGGAAGGACGCGGGCATGTACGAGGCCATCAACACGGGGCTGCGCATGGCCAGCGGTGAGATCGTGGCCTACCAGAACGCGGACGATCGCTACGTGACGCCGGACGCCGTCTCCAGCGCGGTGCGCTACCTCCTCGACCATCCCGAGACCGACGTCGTGTACGGCGACTTCCGCTACATCGACGAGGAGGGCCGGCCGGTGAAGGGCGGCCCCAGGCGCAGCCCGCGCTTCGACGCGCGCCTCCTGCTGCGCTACAACTTCATCCCGCCCCACTCCACGTTCCTCCGCGCGCGGGTGGTGAAGGAAGAAGGGCTCTGGCTCGATCCCACTCTGCGCTACCCGGGCGACTGGGATTGGTTCTTGAGGATGGCGCGGGCGGGCAAGAGCTTCGCCCACCTGGACAGGGTGCTCGCGGAGTTCCGGGTGCACAAGCACTCGAAGACGGCCACCCTGGGCTGGCTGGCCAAGCTCTCGGACTGGCGGCGGATCTGCCGCAAGAACCGGACGAGCTTCCCGCTCCTCCTCTGGTACGAGACGTTCTACGTGCCGCTGCGCAGGCGCCTGGGGCTCGCCCCCTAGCGCTGGTTGGCGGGCCGGCCGGGGCTGCCTGCGGCGCTCGTCCAGGAATAGACGGTGCCCCAGCCCTCGCCGGCATACAGGCGCGCCAGCCAGAGGTGGACGCAGGCGGCGAGCGTGACGACGGCCGCGATCCGCGCCGCGGTCCGCCATCCCGGGCGCCGCAGGGCGCCGGCGGCGTAGGCCAGCAACGCGGCCGCCGTGGCGGCGCTCATCAACACCCCGATGAGCGCCGGCCATGACCAGTAGCGCAGCTCGACGCGGCAACGCCCGGCGGGGATCGCAATGGCCTGCAGGATGCCGTTGGCACGGCGGATCGGGGCCGGCTGGCCGTTCACGTCGGCCCGCCACGACGTACTGTCCCATTTCGTGTAGGGCAGGTTCACGGCCAGGAAACCCCGATGCCTGCTTTGGACGTCCAGGACCACACGGTTGAACGAGACGTAGTCGAGATTGACCGTATCGATCGAGGCGGCGACTGCCTCCCCGTCGCCTGGTCCACAGAGTCCGACAGGCCCTTCGACGATCAGCTCCTCCGGCCAACGTCGATCATGCACGAGCTGGTAGGCCCTCCTCAGGCCGCTCACGCTGATGCAGCGGTCAGCAATCCACGCGAACCGCGGATCCAGGTCCGCGTGGCCGACATATCTCTCCATGGGGGCGGAGGCCACGGTGCGCTCGTACATCCAGTTCACGAGCCGATCGGCGGCGCGCCGCTGTGCCACCATGGTCGCGAAGGTGGGGGGAGGCGGCTTCGGCCAGCGCCAGGTGCCCCACAGCATCAATAACGCCGTGTGGCCGACGACGATCAGCGCGCACACGGTTTCGAGCCGGGGGCGCCGCCCCGCCGACCTGCCGATTCCCGCCAGCGCCACCAGGGATGCCACGAGGAGACCGACAGCAACGACGTCCGCCCACCACGACAGCCGATTGATCCGGTACGGCGAGTAATGGGAATCGCTCGCGACGAGCGGATGGGGCAAGGCATGCCAGGCGATCAGCGCGAGGGCGGCCACGACGGCCAGCGCGGGCAGGCGGCGGTTTGCGCCTTCGCCGTCGGCCGGCGCAGCCGCCCAAGCCATCAACAACACGAGAGCAGGCATCATCACCAGGGTGAGACGGCCGGGAACGCGGAACGAGGACCAGAACGGAACGTGATCGAACAGGAAGCGATAGATGGGGGTGCTGCTGCCCGCCGCCGCCACGACGATCAGCGCGCTGAAACCCCAGACGGCGATGATCACCGTGGGAACCCGGATCCGGAACAGGCGCAGCGCCGGCACGCCGGCCGCGAGCACGATCAGCGCACTGCCACCGAATGCTCCGTGGACATCGCTGTTCAAGGGGTCGTACAGGGAGCCGAGGAGGTCGCGGACGGGCTGGCTCAGCTCGCTCGCCCACGCGTAGTCGCGACCCACGCGCCAGGCGTTGTTCTGCATGAACTCGAAATAGAACGGCACGGCATAGGCTGACGCGAGCAGGACGCCCGCCGCCATCGCCGCGAAAGCCGTGACCGTGGTCCGGAACGGCGCCGCCGCCCGCCAGCCGGGAACGATGGCGGGCACCGCGAAGGGCAGGGCAATGCAGAGTGCCGAGGCGCCTATCAGCCCGAAGTACGCCCATTGGGCGTGGCCGCTGGCCACCAAGAGATACGCGCACGCTGCGACCGCCAGCCTGGGCCAGCGGCGGTCCGGGTCGAGAAAGAGGAAGCCCAGGCTCGAGCAGAGGAGCAGCAAGGCCGTGTAGCTCTCCAGCGCGATGTTGTAACGAAAGCTGTCGAGCATGCGGAGGTTGTACACGGCCGCCAGGGCCACGAGCCAGGCCGGCACCGGCTGCAGGCGAAGGCGCCGGAGGAAACAGAAGACGACCAGGTGGGTCAGGCCGAGCTCGAGCAGCTTGAGCAGCGTGCCCGCGTCGAGCGCATGGCCCGTCCAGTAGCCGGGCACCCGGGCGGCGACGTGCGAGACCGGATGGAACAACTGGCCCAACGTGAGCGCGCTAGCCGGCTGGCCGCCCGAGAAGCCGGGCACGAACAACGGCACCGTCCCGGTTCGCAAGGCGAACTGCAGCTCCATCTGCATGGGAGGGACGAACATGCCGTAGTCGTTGCCCAACGTACGGTCGGAGATGAAGGGAAACGTCCACCAGAAGAGGAGGAAAGGAAGCGCGAAAAAGGAGGCGACGCGGAGGACCCCTCTCACCCGCGCGCGGAGCCGAGGTCTTGCGGGGACAGGCGCCCGTCGCGATGGGTGTAGGAGGCGCCGCACGCCTCGCAGCGCGCGGCGGGCCCGCTCACCCGCAGCTTGATCCCGCAACGACACATCCAGCCCTGGGGACGCGCCGGGTTCCCCACCACCAGCGCGAAGTCCGCCACGTCGTGCGTGACCACCGAGCCCGCCCCCACGAAGGCGTAGGCCCCGATGGTCGTCCCGCAGAGGATGGTGGCGTTGGCGCCGATGGAGGCGCCGCGCTTGACGAGCGTCGTCTTGTACTCGTCCTTGCGCACGACCTCGCTGCGCGGGTTCACGACGTTGGTGAAGACCATGGACGGCCCGCAGAAGACGTGGTCCTCGAGGACCACGCCGGTGTAGAGGCTGACGTTGTTCTGGATCTTGCAGCCGTCGCCGATGCGGACGTAGGCCGCGACCACCG
>DAINRN010000065.1:3901-11033 GCA_036741815.1 Acidobacteriota bacterium | reverse complement strand
TCGGCGGCCTGCTGACGCTCTACCTCTATTGGCGCGCCGGGCCCGACGGTCGCGTGTGGCCTTGGGGCGTGGCGCTGGGGGTCGCGCTCCTGACCAAGCTGAGCGCGGTGCTGTTCCTGGCCGTGCTCGTCCTGCTGGAGCTCTCGCGCGCGCGGGCGCGCGGGGTGTGGCGCGCGCTGCGGCGGCTCCTCGCCGCGCTGGCCCTGGCCTGGCTGGTCCTCAACCTCGGCTACGGTTTCGCGGGCCTCTTCGACGCCCGGGGCAAGGCCGCCATGCTGGACAAGGTGCCGCCGCTGCCGGGCCTGCGCCTGGCCGCCCACGCCGCCGCTCCGTTCTTCCCGCTCCCGTATCTGCGCTGCGTCGGCCGCCAGTCCAACATCGGCATGCAGGGCCGCCCCGGCTACCTGCTGGGCGAGGTGTCGACGAAGGGCTGGTGGCACTACTACCTCGTCGCGCTCGCGGTGAAGGAGACGCTGCCCTTCCTGCTCCTGCCGGCCGGGGCGTTCCTCTCGCTCCTCTGGCTGCGCCCGTCCGCGCGCGACGAGCCGGTGCTCCTGCTTCCGCCTCTGCTGTTCTTCGCGTTCTTCAGCCTGGCCGCCGTTCAGATCGGCATCCGCTACGTCCTGCCCGCGCTCCCCTTCCTGTTCGTGTTCGCCGCGCGCCTCCTGCGGCTGCCGTGGGCCGCGCGGCCCGCGCCCCGGCTCGTCTTGTCGGCCCTGGTGGCCGGCCACGCCGTGCTCACCGTGCGCGGCGGCCCGGACTACATCGCCTACTTCAACGAGCTGGCCGGCGGCCCCGCCGGGGGCTTCCGGTACCTGGGCGACTCCAACCTCGACTGGGGGCAGAACCGCTCGCGCGCCGAGGAGTACGCGCGCCGGACGGGCGCCGCGTTCGAGCCGCTGCTCCTGCCGTCGCATGGCCGCGTGGTGCTCTCGACCAACCGTATCCAGGGCTTCATGGACCCGCCGCGCTACCGGCTGCTGCGCGACGAGTATCGTCTTCCGAGCGAGCGCGTGGGCGGGAACTGGCTCGTCTACGACCTCGACCGGGACCGGCGCTTCCCGGCCGAGTCGATGCTCAGCGTGCTGAGCGGGATCGAGTGGCGCGCCGGCCCCGCCTCCGGCGACGCGTGGACGCGGCCCGACTTCGACGCTCGCTCCTGGAGCAATGCGGCGCCGGCGCCCGAGGGCTCCCCCGCGCTGCGCGAGGCGTTCCCCGGAACCGCGGCCGAGGCCATGACCTGCCCGGCCGGCGCCGCGGACTGCGCGTTCCGGCGCGTCTTCGACCTGCCGGCCGCGCCCGCGCAGGCGATGCTGTACCTGGCCACGCGGGGCGAATACGAGCTGTACGTCAACGGCCGGCGGCTGGCGGTGGAGACCGGCTGCCGAGGTGACTTCCTGAGCCGGGGGCACCGGCTCACCGGGGACCTGCGGGCGGGGACGAACCTGGTCGCGCTGCGCGCCGCCCGCTGCGGCGAGCCGGCGCCGCGCGTGCTGCTCGAGCTGCGCGTGGCCCGGCAATAGGAACCGGCGCGATCCCATGCCGACCGTCCACGTGGTCCTTCCCGTGTACGACGAGCAGGCGTGCATCGGCCGCCTGCTGGAGCGCATCGCCGAGGCCCTCGTCGGGGCGGGGCTGCCCTACCACGTGGTGGTCATCGACGACGGGAGCCGCGACGCCACCGCGGAGGTCGTGGCCTCCTACGTCGGCCGATTGCCGCTGTCGGTGCGCCGCCACCCGCTCAACCAGGGGCTGGGCGCGGCCCTCCGGGACGGGCTGGTCGAGGCGGCACGCCGCGCTGCGCCCGGCGACGTGGTGGTCACCATGGACGCCGACGACACCCACGCGCCGAGGCAGATCCTGCGCATGGCGGGCATGATCGCGGACGGGTACGACGTGGTGATCGCGTCGCGCTACCAGCCGGGGTCGCTGACGGTGGGGGTGCCGTGGCGGCGGCGCGTGCTGAGCCGGGGCGCCTCCTGGATCTTCCGCGTGCTGTTCCCGATCCGCGGGGTGAAGGACTACACGTGCGGCTACCGGGCCTACCGGGCGGCCGTGATCCAGCGGGCGCTCGGCGACTACGGGGCGGCGTTCCTCGACCAGGACGGCTTCCAGTGCATGGTGGACATCCTGCTCAAGCTCCGCCGCCTTGGCCTGACCTTCGGCGAGGTGCCCGTCGTCCTGCGCTACGACTTCAAGGAGGGCGGAACGAAGATGCGCCTGGGGCGGACCATCGCCGGCACGCTGGCCTTGATCGGCCGGAGATGGCTGCGGGATTGAGCGCCCCGGCCGAGGGACGTTTCGGACCGAGCTATTTCGAGACCTCGTATGCCGACTACGACCGCCAGAACCCGCCCCGCAAGCTGGCGTTCTACCGGACGCTCGCCGAGCAGGCGCTCGTGGGCATCGCGCGGCCGCGCGTCCTCGACCTGGGCTGCGCGTTCGGCAAGTTCCTGTCGGTGCTCGATCCCGCCTGGCAGCTGCACGGCATCGACGTGAGCGAGCATGCCGTGAGGCGGGCGCGCGTGGCGCTGCCGCGGGCCCGCCTCGCCGTGGGCAGCGCCGCGGCCATCCCTTTCGGCTCGACCTTCGACCTGATCACCGCCTTCGACGTCCTCGAGCACGTCCCGGCCCTGGACGCGGTGCGCGACGGCCTCCGCGCCCGGCTGGGTCCCGAGGGGCGGCTGCTGTTCGTGGTTCCGGTCTACTCCGGGATCACCGGACCGCTGGTCCGGCTGCTGGATCGCGACGCCACCCACGTTCACCGCCGTGGCCACCGGTTCTGGATGGAGTGGGCCGGTGCCGCGTTCGACATCGTCGGGTGGTGGGGAATCTACAGGTACCTGCTCCCCGGCGGGCACTACTGGCACCGGCCGACGCTTCGGCTCCGGCGTGCGTCGCCGGCGATCGCCGTGTGGGCGCGCCGGCGCTGACGGAGCTGATTGGGTATGGTCGGGGCGGGCAGATTTGAACTGCCGACCACCTGCGCCCAAGGCAGGTGCGCTACCAGGCTGCGCTACGCCCCGGCAGGACAGCAACGCGGCGACGATGCTGACATCGTAGCAGTCCCGCACGCTCTGCGCCAAGCCGCCTTCCAACGCTTTGAACGAGATCCGGCACTGTTGGCGCATACCGTTGTAGGCGGCCAGGTTGGAGGTGTTCGTCACGGGTATAGGCCATAATCTCTATGTACAAGACGGTCCACCTTGGACCAAGGTCCCATAGATCGGCGTCGTGCTGGCCCGCTAGCATGCCCCAAGATGAGTCCCCTCCCCCTCGCAAACTGTCCTCCGCCCGGTCCCGGGAAGGCGTAATGCCGTCTTCCTCGCCGCGCTCCGTGCTGATCGTGGAGGACGAGCGCATCCTCGCCCACAACCTCCAGCGGGGGCTGGCCGACCTGGGCTACGACGCCTTCGCCGTCGCCGCCTCCGCGGAGGAGGCCATGGCCCGCGCGGCCGAGAGGCGTCCCGACGTCGCCCTCATCAACGTCCGTATCAAGGGCCGCCTCGACGGCATCAAGGCGGCGCAGCTCCTGCAGGAGCGCTTCGCCGTCCCCGTCGTCTACCTGGCCGCTCAGGTCGACGACGCGACGGTACAGAGGGCGCTGAAGACGGGTCCCTACGGCTACCTCGTCAAGCCCGTGGAGCCCGCGGAGCTGCGGAGGGCGATCGAGATCGCCCTCTCCCGGCACGCCGAAGGCCGTGGGCAGGCCGCGGGGGCGGTGCCCGCCGTGACTGCCCCGGCGCGGGACGGCCGCGCCCCCGGGGCCCGCGCCGTGCGCCGCCAGCTCGAGCGAGTCATGGCCAGCCCCGACTTCGACGCGCCCCGCCGCTCGCGTGAGTTCCTCACCTTCGTCGTGGAGGAGGCGCTGGCCGGGCGCGGACAGGAGATCACCCAGGGCACGATCGCCGTGGAGGTCTTCGGTCGAAGGGACGACTTCGACGCGACGGTCGATCCCATCGTGAGGATCCAGGCCGGGCGGCTGCGACGCTCGCTCGAGCGGTATTACCTGCTCGCGGGCAAGGAGGACCCCGTCCGGATGGAGCTGCCCAAGGGCAGCTACGTGCCCATCTTCCGCACTGTCGCGGCCGAGGGGGGAAGCGCGCGACCGGCGGAGGCCGCCTCCGCACCGGCGGCCCCGGCGGCGCAAGCCAAGACGGACGACGGATGGCCGTCGGTCGTGATCCGCGGCTTCGAGGCCGCGAGCGACACCTCCGAGGTAGCGGAGCTCGCATTTGATCTCAGCGAGGAGCTGGCCCTGGAGCTGGGACGGTACCGCACGGTGCGCGTGTTGCGGCAGAAGGACCTGGCCGGGAGCGGTCCGCTCGCGCCCGGCGGTGCCCGCTTTGTCCTGGACGGCCGGATCCGCCGGGACGGCGAGGATATGCGGATCACCGTCGGCCTCCTGGACCGCACCACCGGGGAGCAGATCTGGGGGGACGAATACCACACCGCTCCGGGGCCACAGCGGTGGAGCGGCTCCGCCGAGGACGTGGCGCGCGTCATGGCCGCCCGCGTCGGCGCCGAAGAGGGCGTCCTCGTCCAACTGCTGGCGACCGAGCGGAGAAAGCGCCCGCCGGTGGAGCGGACGCCCTACGACGCGATCCTGCTCTCCGCCGAGTTCTTCCTCGCTCGCGGTGCGGAGACCTTCCCTCCGGCCCTGGAAGGGCTGCGGAAGGTGGTGGAGTCACAGCCCGAGTCCGGCCTGGCATGCACGCAGCTCGCGCGTCTCTGTCTGGCCAATTACGCGTTCGAGGTGACGGCGATCCCGACCCCCATCGACGAGGCGATCACCTACGCCCATCGCGGCGTACGCCTGGACCCCGCGAGCCGGAGCGCCCGGTGCGTCCTGGCATCGTGCCTGCTCGTCAAGGGAGAGCTGGCCGCGGGTCGGGAGGAGCTGGAGCAGGCCCTGCGCTCGAGCCCCGGATCCCTCGTGTACCTCGATATCATCGGCTACCTGCAGACGCTCCTGGGCGACTGGGAGCGGGGCCAGGCCTTGAGCCGCAGCGCGCGGGACCGCAATCCCCACTGCCTGCCTTTCGTGTTGTTCGGGATGTGGGCGGATAGCGTCCGCCGCGGAGACATCGAGCAGGCCTGCCAGGTAGCCCTCGAATACCGGGACCCCACCTTCTTCTGGCGGTCGGTGATGCGCGCCTCTTGCCTCGGCCTCCTGGGGCGGGACGCGGAGGCGGAGGCGGAGGTGGCCGAGCTCCTCTCCCAGAAGCCGGACTTCCCGGCGCGCGGCCAGGTCCTGCTTGGCCACTACCTCAAGTTCCCGGAAGTGATGGGGCCGGTGGTCGACGGCCTCGCCCGCGCTGGCCTGGACGCGCGCGCCTGGCGTCTCGCCGGCGTCCGCTAGAACGTCAGCCGCGCCGCCAGCTGGACCTGCCGGGGCGCGGACGCCTTGGTGTAGCGGCCGTAGGTGACACGCCCGGCGGCGTCCGTCTGGGGATGGTCGGGGAAGGCGCCGGGACCGAAGACGTTGTTCACCTCGGTGTAGTTCACGCGATCGAAGAGGTTGAACCCCTCGACGATCACCTCCAGCGCCGTCCCGCGCGACAGGCCGAAGAGACGGGAGAGGCGCGCGTCGACGGTGGCGGTGCCCGCCAGCCGCTCGTGGTTGCGGCCCACCCGGCTCGCGGGATCGGCGGGATCGCGGCGCGCGCGGTCGTTGGCGGCGACACCGTCGCCGTTGGAATCCACGCCGGACAGCGCCGTGAAGGGCCGGCCCGAGCCCATGGTGACGATCCCGGAGAGGCGCAGGCGCCACGGCAGCGCGGCCAGGCCGCTGACGACCAGGCGGTGCCGCTGGTCCAGCAGGGAGGGGCCGCGGAACGCGGAGGGCGCGAAGCCGAGCGGCAGTGCCGCGGGATCGGTAGGGTCGCGTCCCAGCCCGGGGTCCTCGGCCACGTTCGCCTGGCCGAACATGTCGCTGCCCGTGTCCTCGGCGTTCGACAGCGTGTAGGAGACGGCGCCGTCGAAGGCCTGGCCCACGCGCTTGCGAAGGGATAGGGCGAGCCCCTTGTAGGAGCTCTCCCCGTAGTTGGTGAACTGGTTGACGGACGCCGACGTGCCGGCCACGCCGGCGACGTCGTTGGGCCGGCGCCCGGGGCCAAGCGTCGGCAGCAGCGGGTTGTAGTCCACGATCCCGATCTGGTCGTCGCCCCACACCGCGATGAGGTCGAGGGTCATCCGGAGATCCGAGCCCAGTCCGTGGGTCACTCCCGCGGAGAGCTGGGTGGAGCGGGGAGCGCGGAAGCCGGGCCCCGCCACCTGCATCAGGCTGGGGAACGGGGAAGCCGGCTCGGGCAAGCGGTTGCCCGGCGAGCGCCAGGCTTCCGCGGTGAGCGGCAGACGGGCCTGCAGGAGGCGCAGCTGCTGCCCGTCGAAGATCTCCGTCGCGGCGGCCACGGCGAGGAGCGGGTCTTCGTAGAACACGCCGAAGGCCGTCCGGAGCGACGTGCGGCCGCGACCGTCGGGATCGTAGGACAGGGCCAGCCTCGGCGCCACGCTCCCTCGCGAGGGGACCTGATACACGAGGGCCGCGCCTCCGGGGGCGGAGGCGGAGATTGTGGAGAGTCCCAGGTCGTAATGCTGGTAACGCAGGCCCGCCACGACGTCCAATCGGGGCGAGACCCGCCAGTGGTCCTGTCCGAAGAGCGAAAACATCCGGGTCTCTCCGGAGGAGAACGGATCGCCGTAGCCCTGGATGTACACGGCGGGGAGGCCCTGTTCGAAGGCCTCGAGCGCGGTCACGGGACCCGGTACGACGCCCGGCACCGCGGGAAGGGCCGTGAACACGTACCGGCCCCCGAAATCCTGGGCCAGGGTCGCGTCCCACCAGCCCAGGTCCACGTCGAACCCGGCCTTCAGGGTGTGGCGCCCGCGCGTTCCCGTGAGCGTCTCCGCCAGCTGCACGCCGAGGTTCGCGCGGTCCTGCGGAGTGTTGAGCTGCCGGCCGGCCACGGCCAGGCCGGAGAGCGTGACCTCGGGCCCGCCCTGGTCGATCTGGTCGCAGGGGCCGCCGCAGCGCGGGTCGAGTCCGTGGACCCTCTGGTCCCCCCGCACGACCTGGAGGCGGGCCTCGCTCAGCCAGCCGGAGGAGAAAAGATCGGTCCTGCCCACCGCG
>DAINRN010000065.1:0-3891 GCA_036741815.1 Acidobacteriota bacterium | reverse complement strand
CGATGCCCCAGTCGTCACGGTTCTGGACGGCGCCGTGGCTGCGAGCCACGATTCCGCCGAAGGGCTCGATGTTCTCGTTCCGGCGCCGGGAGAAGTGCCCGCGCACGAGCAGGCGGTGCTCCGGGGAGAGGCTGTGATCGAGCTTGAGCAGGGCACTGTGCGTGCTCACCGCGTAGGGAGCGCGCCCGGGCTCGACGGGAAAGCCCGCGTCGCCGAGGGCGGCGGCCACGGCCAGATCGATGGTGACGAAGTTGCTGGCGTCGGTGTCCTGCCGCTCGTAGGACAGGAAGAAGAACGTGCGGTCCTTGCGGAGGGGGCCGCCGAAGGTGGCGCCCGATTGCGTCTGGCGGAAGGGAGCCTTGGGGACGTCGATGGGGCTGCCGAAGACATCGACCTTCTCGAAGTGTTCCCTCGCGTTCAGGCGGTCGTCGCGGAAGAAGAGGTAGGCGCCGCCGTGCAGCTCGTTGCTCCCGCTGCGGGTGACGGTGTTCACGGTGCCGCCCGAGGTGTGCCCGAGCTCGGGCGGAGCGGAGGCGGCCAGCACCTGGAACTCGCGGACGGCGTCCTGGCTGAAGCTGGCGGCCACGGCGCCGGTGAAGACCTCGTCGTTGTCGAAGCCGTCCACCATCACGTGGTTCGAGCGGGCGCGCTGCCCGGCGAAGGACAGCCCCGACGACGTGGTCGGCCCCGTAGGCGGCGCGCGCTCCGCCACAACCCCGGGCGTCAGCAGGGCGAACGCGACGTAGTCGCGGCCGTTGGTGGGCAGCCCTTCGATCGCGCGCGCGGCGACGACGGCCGACACCGCGGATCCGGCCAGGTCTCCCGCGTCCGCCTTGCGCTCCACCGAGACGGTCTCCGAAAAGACGAGGGAGAGGGTTACGTCCACTACCAGGACCTCGCCCAGTACGAGCACAAGGCCGGTCCGCGCGACGGTCTGATGGCCGCCGTACTCGATTCTCAATCGATACGATCCGAGCGGGAGGGCGGGGACGGCGTAACGGCCGTCGGCGTCGGTGGTGGCCTTCCGGGCCAGCCCGGTCGTTTCCTCGGCGACCTCGACCACGGCGCCGGCGACCGGCTGGCCGGCCTCGTCCCGCACGGTCCCTTCGAGGGCGGCCCCGGTGAGGCCGGTCTGGGCGTTCAGCCGCGCGGAGAGAAAGAAGAAGAAGAGGAGCAGGCCCCCCGGCCCCACTTGCCGTGGCCGCCTCATGGAGCGGGATGGTACAACGTCTATCCGGAAACCGCAGTTTCCGGATAGATACCCCGGGGCCGGGCTGGTAAACATCCTGTTGGCGAAGGGAGGACGCATGACCGAGCGCAGCGAGCTTGCCGAGCGGGCGCGCCTGGCGGAGGCCCGCGACAAGGGCGTCCCCTGGCGCAAGTGGGGGCCCTACCTGAGCGAGCGGCAGTGGGGCACGGTGCGCGAAGACTACAGCGACAACGGCGACGCCTGGAGCTACTTCAGCCACGACCAGGCCCGCTCCCGCGCCTATCACTGGGGCGAGGACGGCCTGGCCGGCTTCTCCGACGACAAGCAGCGCCTCTGCTTCGCGCTGGCCCTCTGGAACGGGAAGGATCCCATCCTCAAGGAGCGCCTGTTCGGCCTCACCAACGCCGAAGGCAACCACGGCGAGGACGTCAAGGAGTACTACTTCTACCTCGATTCCACGCCCACACACTCGTACATGAAGTGGCTGTACAAGTACCCGCAGCAAGCCTACCCGTACAGCGACCTGGGGACCACCAACCGCGGCCGCTCGCGCCTGGAGCTGGAGTACGAGCTGCTGGACACGGGCGTCTTCGCGGAGGACCGCTACTTCGACGTCTTCGTCGAATACGCCAAGGCGGGGCCGGAGGACGTCCTCATCCGCATCACGGCGGCCAACCGCGGCCCGGACGCGGCCACGCTCCACGTCCTGCCGACCCTCTGGTTCCGCAACACCTGGACGTGGTGGCCCGATCCACCGAAGCCCGTCCTGCGCGCCGCGGACGCTTTACGGGGCCGCCGGGCAGTCGCCGCGTCCCACGCGGAGCTCGGCCCGCGATGGCTTCACATTGACGGAGAGGTCCCGCTGCTCTTCACCGAGAACGAGTCGAACAACCAGCGGTTGTTCGGCAGCGCGAACACCGGGCCGTACGTCAAGGACGCCATCGACGCGTACGTGGTCCACGGGCGCCGGGAGGCGGTCAATCCCGAAGGCGCCGGCACCAAGGTGGCTGCGCACCACGTCCTGGAGGTGCCGGGGCGCCACGCCACCGTCCTGCGCTTCCGTCTCACGGACACCGCTCCGCACCCGTCGCGGGACCCCTTCTCCGGGTTCGAAGGGACGTTCGAGGCCCGCCGGCGCGAGGCCGACGAGTTCTACCGCTCGATTACCCCGGCCTCCGCCACCGAAGACGAGGGCCGAGTCATGCGGCAGGCCCTCGCGGGGATGCTCTGGGGCAAGCAGTACTACTTCCTGGACGCCCACCGGTGGCTGGAGGAGCACGGGGTCGACCCCTTCGGCTCCGCGTCGTCGTCCGTGCGCAACCGCGACTGGTCCCACATGATCAACGACGACGTCATCTCCATGCCCGACAAGTGGGAGTACCCGTGGTACGCGGCGTGGGACCTGGCCTTCCACACGGTCGCGCTGGCGGTGGCCGACGTGGACTTCGCCAAGGAACAGCTCGACTTGATGCTGCGCGAGACGTACCTCCACGCCAGCGGCCAGATCCCGGCCTACGAGTGGAACTTCGGCGACGTGAACCCGCCCGTGCATCCCTGGGCCACCCTCTTCATCTATCGGGTAGAGCAGGCGCGGCGCGGGCAGGGCGACGTCGCCTTCCTCAAGCACGCCTTCGGCAAGCTGCTCACCAACTTCACCTGGTGGGTGAACCGCAAGGACCGCTTCGGCAAGAACCTTTTCGAGGGCGGATTCCTCGGACTCGACAACATCGGCGTCTTCGACCGCTCGGCCCCCTTGCCGACCGGCGGCCATCTGGAGCAGGCCGACGGCACGGCCTGGATGGCGCTGTTCAGCCAGAACATGCTGGAGATGGCCATCGAGATCGCGGCCCACGACGAGACCTACGGGGACCTGGCGGGCAAGTTCGTGGACCACAGCCTCGGGATCGGTCACGCCATGAACCGCGTGGGCGCCGACGGCATGTGGGACGAGGAGGACGGCTTCTACTACGACGTGCTGCGGCTGCCCGACGGCAGCGCTACCCGTCTCAAGGTGCGGTCGATGGTGGGCCTCCTGCCGCTTTGCGCCACCACCGTCATCGAGCCCGCACAACGCGAGGCCGTGCCCGCGGTGATGAGCGCGATAGCGGAGAAGGCCCGCCGCCGGCCGGACATGGTGAAGAGCCTCCATCCCACGGGTGCCGAGCACCGGGGCCACGGAGACCGCGGCATCATCGCCCTCGTCAACCCGGAGCGGCTGCGCCGCATCCTGGCGCGCATGCTGGACGAGAACGAGTTCCTGAGCCCGTACGGCATCCGGGCATTGTCCCGCTACCACCTCGAGCACCCGTACGTCCTCCGGGTCCACGGCGAGGAGCATCGCGTCTCGTACCTCCCCGGGGACTCCGATTCGGGCATGTTCGGCGGCAACTCCAACTGGCGCGGTCCCGTCTGGATGCCCGTGAACGCGCTCCTCATCCGGGCGCTTCTCAACTTCTACGCGTACCACGGCGACGGCTTCAAGGTGGAGTGCCCGACGGGCTCGGGCCGGCAAATGAACCTCTTCGAGGTCGCGCGCGAGATCTCCCAGCGCCTCCTCCGCATCTTCCTTCGCGACGCGAGCGGGCGCCGTCCGGTCTTCGGAGGATCCGAGAAGTTCCAGACCGACCCGCACTGGCGCGACTACATCCTCTTCTACGAGTACTTCCACGGCGACAACGGCG
>DAINRN010000064.1:0-11035 GCA_036741815.1 Acidobacteriota bacterium | reverse complement strand
ATGGCCGTACAGGTGCACGGGCATCACCGCCTTCGTCCTCGCCGTGAGGGCGCGGGCCACCGCCTCGGGGGCGATGTTGAGGGTCTTGGGATCGACATCGGCGAAGACGGGGCGGGCCCCGGCGCGGAGGATGGCCAGCACCGTGAAGGCCGCGCTCAAGGGGGACGTGACGACCTCGTCGCCACGGCCCAGGCCGAGCGCCTCCAGCGCCAGCTGCAGGGCCTCGGTGCCGTTGGCCACGGCCACGCAGTGCGCCGCCCCGACCCGCTCGGCCAGCTCGGCCTCCAGCGCCTCGCCCTCCGGCCCCAGGATGAAGCGGCCGGAGTCCAGCACGCGGGCGAGGGCGGCGTCGATCTCCGGGCGCAGCGCGGCCACGTGGGCCCGGAGGTCCATGAAGGCCACGCCCCGCCCGCTGCTCAGAGGTAGTGCTCCTTGTGCTGGCGGTAATAGGCCACGGTCCGCTCCAGCCCGTCGCGCAGGGGCACGCGCGGCCGCCAGCCGAGGGTGCCCTGGACCTTGGAGGCGTCGGCCTGGAAGTCGCCGATGTCGATCTTCTTCCGCTCCTCGGGGAAGGGGACGAGCGTGTAGGACCCGGCGCCCGCGATCTCGATGAGCATGCGGGCCAGCTCGAGGAGGGAGACCGCCGGCTGGCCCCCCAGGTTGAAGACCTGGCCGGGCGCCATCTCCGAGGCCCCCGCGCGCAGGAAGGCGTCCACCACGTCGTCCACGTAGTCGAAGTCCCGCTTCTGCGCTCCGTCCCCGTAGATCTGGATCTCCTCGCCCAGGACCGCCTTCCGGACGAACCAGGCGATGAACCCCTGCCGGCTGTGGCGGATGAGCTGCCGCGGGCCGTAGGTGTTGGTGAGGCGGAGGGAGCAGGCGCGAATGCCGTAAACCGAGTGATATACAAGATGGTACAGCTCCCCGGAGATCTTGTTGATCCCGTTCACGTCCGTGGGATTCAACGGGTGGCCCTCGTCCACGGGCAGCCGCACCGGCTTGCCGTAGACCTGCCGGGTCCCCGCATAGACCACGCGGGCCTCGGGGTTGTTCCGGCGCAGGGCCTCCAGGATCCAGAGCTGGCTGCGGCAGTTGATCTCCAGGTCCGTGAAGGGATCGGTCATGGAGTCGATGTGGCTGACCTGTCCCGCCAGGTTGAACAGCACCTCCTGGCCCCGCACCAGGTAGCCCATCCCGTGCCCGCGCACGTCGGCGATGTTGACCTTGACCCGGTCCTCGTATCCGGCGAGGTTGAACAGGTTGCCGCCGTAGTCGGGCAGCAGGCTGTCCACGGCCAGGACCTCCGCCCCCAGGTCGGCCAGGCCGCGGCAGAGGTTGCTCCCGATGAAACCGAGGCCGCCCGTGACCAGGACCTTCCGGCCCCGGTAGAAGTCGCGGTAGTTCACGCCCGCGCCCCGAGGGCCAGCCACGCCACCGCCGCCGCGGCCAGGTGCTGCTTGTGCAGGACCAGCTCCACCCACAGCCGCAGCAGGTCGGCGAGCGTGCGCGCCACGCGCGGGAAGTTGAAGAACTGGCTCTTTCCGTAGGTGCGGTGGTAGTGGTGGACCGGCACCTCGGCGATGCGGAAGCCGTGGTCCTGCACCTTCTTCATGAGCTCCACGCAGATGACGCCCGAGGAGCGCGTCAGGGTCACCTTGCGGAACACCTCCCGGCGCATGAGGCGGAAGTCGCAGTCCACGTCGCGCAGGCGGAGGGCGAACAGGGTGCGGACGAACCAGTGGTACGCGCGGCCGATGAGGACGCGGTGCAGGGGATCGGAGCGGCCGATCTTGTATCCGTTGACGAAGTCCACCTCGGGGGTCAGGGCCTCGTACAGACGCACCATCTCCCGCGGATCGTACTGGGCGTCCCCGTCGGTGTAGAAGACCAGCTCCTTGGAGGCGGTCAGGAATCCCGTGCGCAGCGCGCCGCCGTAGCCGCGGTTCACCCCGTGGTGCACCACCTTCAGCCACGCGAAGTGCCGGGCCATCTCGTCGAGCAGCTCCCCGGTGTGGTCGGGGCTGCCGTCGTCCACCACGATGACCTCGTAGTCGTCCGTCAGCGTGCGCGCCGTCATGTGGGCGATGAGGGCCAGGCTGGCGATGGTCCCGGCGTCGTTGTACGCGGGGAAGAAAACGGACAGGCTGGGCCTCGGGGAATTCAATCCGGCACCGTAGCATTCCCGCTCCCGCGCGGTCAAGAAAACCGCCCCCGGAGCGCGAGAGCCGCGGCGGCGGCCACCGCCAGCCAGGTCCCCGCCACCACGCCGCGGGGGCGGTAGCGGAGGGAGACGCGGTGCGTCCCCGCGCCGAGCGGCAACGCGAGCTGCGCGTGGTTGACGCGCAAGAGCGGGACATCGCGCCCGTCCACCGTGGCCGACCACCCGGGATCGAAGCCCTGCGCGACGACCAGCAGGCCCGGGCCTTCCGCGCGCACGAAGACGCGCGAAGCCCCGGCGCGGGCCACCTCCGCGCGTGACGCGCGGCCGGGAGCGGGGAGAAGGACGCCCGCGGCATCCTGCGAGGTGGCGAGGGCCTCCCGGCGGGGATCGACGCCGGAAGCGGTGGGCGCGGCCAGCGCGGCCAGCACCGCGCGATCGTCCGGCAGGATCCGCAAGCGCTCCACCACGCGCGCGGGGCCCACGGTGGCCGTGCTCTCGAAGAGCCGGACCGCGGGCGTGGCCGCCGCCTCGCGGAAGGCCGCGGCGTCGCTCACGTACCCCGCGGCCAGGGAGACGGGCGTGGCCCGGCCGCTCTCCGGATCGACGACGGCCAGGCGGGAGACGGTGAAGTTGCCCGGCCCCGGGAGACGCTCCACGCGGATCCCGTCCACGAGGTAGCGGCCGGGCAGGGGCAGCACCCCAGGTAGTGGTGGCCGAGGAACCCGCCCGCGCCGGGGAAGCTCTCCAGCACCGGGGCCCGCCGGTGGGCGATGACACCCGCCACGTCCGGGCGGTCGTAAGCCCACTCGGCGGTCTCCACGCCCGCCCGCACCACGAGCGGGATCTCGCGGCCCGAGGCCAGGCGGACGCCCAGCCGGGCCACCGGCTGCGCGTGGGGCACCGCGACCGCCTCCGACATCCAGGAGGCCAGCCGGACCTGCGAGCCGCGCACGACGGGCAGGGGGAAGAAGCGGTCGCGCCCCGGCGCCAGCGTCGCCTCCACGGCCTCGCCGAAGCCCGCGGCGTCGGGCGGCGCGGCCAGCGCCGAGGCCGGCACCTCTACCCATCGCACGCCGAGGAGCGGGAGGCGGGCGGGATCGCTGCGGAAGAACGCGCCGGGCAGGACCCCGCCCACGCTCATCCCGCCCAGGGCGGCGCGCGTGCGCAGCGGGACCATGGGGTCGTAGCCGTTGGCGCTGCGGCGGCCGGTCGAAGCACCCAGGTTCGCGTAGCCGAGGTCCGCGGCCTCGGCGGGGCCGGGCCAGGAACGCAGCAGGGCGAGGACGGGCTCGCCGCCGCGCGGGGCCATCGCGCCGTCGATGGCCTGCCGCGTCGCGGTGCCCGTGGCCAGCTCCTCCCGCTTGGGCGCGCCGTCCCAGATCCTTCGGCCGTGGGGCTGCAGCACGAAGGACACCGTCAGGGGCAGCAGCCACACCCGGGCGATCACGGGATCCGCGGATCTGGCCAGCGGGAAGTAGAGCATGAGGGCCAGGGCGAGGACGCCCACGGCCCCGGCCAGGCTCTGCGGCAGCGGCCCGAGCGCGGCCGCCGAGACCGACAGCGCCGCCGCGGAAAGGATCGAGGCCAGGAGGAACCAGCCGCGCAGCCTGCGGCCCTGCGCCTCGCGGCGCGCCGTCCACTGCGCCGATAGCGAGAGGCCGGCCAGTATGGCGAGCGTCAGGTCGAAGACGAGGGGCAAGGCACCCGGCGCGGACAGGGGGCCGCGGCCCCACTGCAGCCCGGCCACGAGCGCGAGGGCGACGCCGAGCACGCGCACGGGCGTCTGCGTGGCGGCGAGCGGCAGCGCGGCCAGGGCCAGGGCGGGGGCCGGCGTGTGGGAGGCGTAGCGCAGGATGAGGCCCGCGGCCCCGGGGAGGGTGACGGCGGTGGTGGCGAGTCCCGTCACCGGACGACCGGCCTCGCGCGCGGCGAGCAGGGTGGGGACGAGCTGCGGCGCGGCCAGGGCGATCCCCGCGGCCACCGCGAGCAGGCTCGAGACGCCGCGCGGCGCCGCCCCGCGCCGGGAGAGGTGGGCGACCAGCAGCCGCCCGGCCACGAGCGCGAGGCCCGCTCGGGACGCCTCGGGCGAGCCCGCCAGGAGCAGCAGCGCCACCGCGATGGCCAGCGCCGCGGACCGCGCGCGCCCGCCGCGCGTGAGGTGGGCCTCGGCCACGAGCAGGAGGAGCGGGAGCAGGGGAGCCGCGACGAGCGTTGCGGTGTCGTCCAGGTGGCCGACGAGGTAGGGGCCCAGGCTGAAGCACAAGCCGCCCACGTAGGCGCCCACGGGATCCGCTCCCAGGCGGCGCACATACAAGAAGACCAGGGCCCCCGCGGCGGAGAGCGAGAGGAGGACCAGGAGCTGGAAGGCCAGAAACGGCGGCAACGGGGCCAGGATCGGCATGGCCGGGAAGAGGGCCCCGGGCCGGTACGCCGCCAGCAGCGGCGTCCCCAGGAAGATCGTGGGGTTCCAGGCGGGCAGCTCGCCCGCGCGATAGGCCTCCCAGACCAGCGACCGCAGGGGGAAGTGCAGGGCGGCCCCGTCGCCCGGTCCCAGCAGCCGGCCCTCCCACCAGCAGGGGGCGTGGGCCAGGACCGGCAGAGCCAGAAGCAGCGCGAGGAAGACGAAGGACCGCCCCCTCACCGGCCGAAAGCGCGGAGCCAGTCTCGCAGCAGCAGTTCCCTCACTTCCGTTCCTGCCCCGAGGCGATCTGCTCGGAGATCAGCCCGAAGAGGAACACCACCACCCCGAGCTGGATGAGGAGCGCCGCGCCCATGGGGATCTTGCCGTACGTGTGGACGTTCCAGAAGGCGTAGCCGGTCCCCAGCGCGAAGGCCATGGCGCTCAGCGGGAAGAAGATCTTGAGCGGGCTGTAGAGGGTCACGATCTTGAAGATGATGAGGAGGAAGCGGACGCCGTCGCGGGCCGGGCGCACCTTGCTGGCGCTCGTGCGCGGGCGCGCCTTGATCGGCTCGAAGGCCACGTTGTGGCCCGCCTTCAGGAAGGCCAGGCAGGACGTGGTCGGGTACGAGAACCCGTTCGGCAGCAGGTGCAGGATCTCGAGCAGCCGGTCACGGCGCGCGGCGCGGAAGCCGGAGGTCAGGTCGGGGATGGGACGGCCCGTCAGCCAAGAAGCCACCGCCCGGAACACGGCGTTGCCCAGCGCGCGCACGAGGTCCTGGTCGGCGGAGGAGCGCGCCCCGATCACCATGTCGTGGACTCCGACGGGAGCCACGATCCGGTCGGCGTCGACGGGGTCGTGCTGGCCGTCGGCGTCCATGAGCAGCACCACCTCGCCCCGGGCCTCGCGCACGCCCGTCTTCACCGCGGCCCCGTTGCCCTTGTTGTAGGGGTGGCGCACCACGCGCGCCCCCGCGCCCGCCGCGCGCTCGGCGGTGCGGTCGGTGGACCCGTCGTCCACCACCAGCACCTCGCGCCAAGGGCGGCCGGCCCGGACCGCGGCCACCACCGCGGCGATCCCCTCCTCCTCGTTGAAGGCCGGGATCACCACGGAGACGTCGCCCGGCTCAGCCACGCGCCCTCACCGCTTGTCCCGGAGCTCCATCCCGCGCACCCGGTAGAGCACGTCCTCCAGGAGCTTGCGGTTGCTGGCGATGAGGTCGGCCATGATCCCCCACTGCAGCGTCTGGAAGCCGAGGATCAGGAGCAGGACGGACAGGATGGCGGACTGCACGTGGCCGTGGATGTCGCCCATCCACCAGTACCACGCGTAGCGGAGGCCCAGGATGAGCCCGCCGCCCAGGAGCGCGGACCCCAGGAGCACGAACACCTTCAGCGGCTCGTACATGGCGTAGATGCGCAGGATGGTGGCCCCCGAGCGCTTCACGTACTCCCAGGTGGATCCGAACAGCCGGGACGGCCGCGTCGGCCGCGTCTCCCGCGCCTCGATGGGGAGGTGGGTCACGGCCACGCGCTTCTTGCCCGCCTGGATGATGGACTCCAGCGTGTAGGTGAACTCGCTCACGATGTTGATGCGCAGGGCCGCCTCGCGGTTCAGGGCGCGGAAGCCGCTGGTGCTGTCGGGCACGCGGGTGCCCGCCACCTTGGAGACCATCCAGGACCCCAGGGTCTGCAGGCGGCGCTTGGTCCACGAGAAGTGGGCCACGTCGTGGACGCCCCGGTCCCCCACCACCATGTCCGCCTCGCCGGCCAGGATGGGCGCGATGAGCCGCGCGATGTCCTGCGCCGGGTACTGGTTGTCGGCGTCGGTGTTCACGATGACGTCGGCCCCCATACGCAGGGACGCGTCCAGGCCGGCCATGAAGGCCGCCGCCAGCCCCTTGTGCCGCGGAAAGCGGACCACGTGGTCCGCCCCCCCGCGCCGCGCCGCCTCCGAGGTGCGGTCCGTGGACCCGTCGTCGATGACGAGGACCTCCACGGCGTCGATCCCGGGGATGGTGCGGGGGATGGCTCGGAGCGTCTCGGGCAGCGCCGCCTCTTCGTTGAGGCACGGGATCTGGACGATGAGCTTCAAGCCGGAGGAACGGTAGCACAGGGTGCGGCGCGGCCGTCAGCGCGCGCGGCGGGCGGCGCAGCCGCGCCAGGCGGAGTAGAAGCGGAACTGCTCGAGGTTGTCGAGGACCTGCACCGCGTCCTCCTTGCGCGCCTCGGCGGGGCGCTGGAGCGCGGCCTCGATGCCGCCCGTTTCGGTGGCGGCGGGAGCGAGGGCGGGGGCCTCGCGGCGGAAGGCCACGTCCACGGGCACGCCCGCGGCCGCCTTCTCGACCCACGAGGAAAGGAGCAGCAGCGATGACTCCGTCAGGGAAGCCAGGCCGAAATCGAAGGCGGCGGGGTCCAGCTCCAGCGGGCGTGGATCCTCTCGGCGGTGCAGGTGGAAGCGGTAGCCTTGATCCAGCGTCGCGGTCCGGAAGCGCCTGGCCTTCTCCGGCGTCAGGTACTCGCGTGCGATGGGTCCGCGCACGACGAGGACAAGGTCGCCCGCGCCCACCGCTAGGGGGCCCGACTCGGTGCGCAGGGTCAGGACCTCGCCCGTCCAGGACCCGCCGGCCGCGGCCACGGGCCGTGCCACCCTGACTTCTGCCTCGGGCAGGGCCAGGACGCGCAGGCCCGCCCGGGCCAGGCGCTCCGCCGTGCGGTCGGCCTCCTCGGCGGGCATGATGCGATGGAGCTGCCAGCCTCCGCGCTTCACGCGCTGTGCGGCCTCGAAGGCGGAGAGGGCGAGCCCCGCGGCCAGCGCCTGCGCGTCGGCGCCCTCGAGGTTCAGGATCAGGAGCGACCGGGGCGGGCCCGCGGCCGCGACATCCACCGGGGCCGTCTCCACCGCGGCCTGCCTCGCGGCTTCCTCCACGACGGCGGCGGGGAGAGCCGCACCGCAATAGAGGCACTGCGGCCGGGTCAGTGCGACGGGCCGCCCGCAGGACGGGCAGGAGGCCGCCATGCCTAGACGTTGAAGCGGAAGTTGATGACGTCCCCGTCCTGCACCACGTACTCCTTGCCCTCGAGGCGCAGCGTGCCCTTGTCGCGGCAGGCAGCGATGGACCCCGCGCGGACGAGCTCGTCGAAGGCCACCACCTCCGCCCGGATGAAGCCGCGCTCGATGTCGGAGTGGATGGCGCCGGCGGCCTGATGGGCCCTCGTGCCGCGGCGGATGGTCCAGGCGCGGCACTCGTCCTCGCCCGCGGTCAGGAAGGAGATGAGGCCCAGAAGGGCGTACGAGGTCTGGATGACGCGGTCCAGGCCCGGCTCCGCGAGGCCCAGGTCGTCCAGGAAGGCCCGGGCATCCTCGTGCGGGAGCTGGGCGATCTCCATCTCGATGGGCGCGGCCACCGGGCACAACGCCGTGCCCGGGCGCTCGCCCAGCGCCGCAAGACCGGTCCGCGCCAGCACCCCTGCCGCGTCCTTGACCTCCTCCTCGCCCAGGTTCACGACCAGGAGGATCGGCTTCTCGGAGAGGAAGGAGTAGCTGCGCAGGCGCCGCCGCTCATCGTCCGTGAGGTCCACCTCGCGCAGCGGCCGCTCCGCCTCCAGTGCCTGCTTGAGCTTCAGGAACACCTCGCGCTCCGCCACGTCCTCGGGCCGGTTCGCCTTCTTGATGCTCGCCTCCAGGCGCTCCAGCCGCCGCTCCACGGTGGAGAGGTCGGCCAGGATCAGCTCCAGCTCCATGATGTTCGCGTCGCGGAGGGCGTCCACCGTGCCGTCGGGGTGGGGCACGGTGTCGGAGGCGAAGGCGCGCAGCACGTGGACGAGGGCGTCCACGCCGCGCAGCGCGGGCTGGTCCACCAGGACCTGGCCCTCGCCCTTGGCCACGCCCGGCACGTCCACGTATTCCACAGTGGCCCAGGTCTTCTTCTTCGGCCGGTACATATCCGCGAGCCGGTCGACGCGGAGGTCGGGGACGCGGGCCATGCCAAGCCGCGCCTCGGGACGGCCCCCCGGAGGGGGGGTCCCGGTGCCCGTGAGGAGCTGGAAGAGCGTGCTCTTGCCGACGGACGACAAGCCGATGATCCCGACCTTCACCCCGACATCTTCCCACGCGGGGGAAGTAGTAGAATCACGCGTCCCCAAATGGCCGCGATGGGACCAGCCTTAGCCTTCCTCCTGGCGGCCACGAGCCCCGGCCCGGGCGTCGCGCCTTCGCCGGCCGCCTCGCCGGCGAAGGGTCCCGTCATCCTGTTCCTGATCGACAACTCCGCCTCCCTGCCGCCCCTGGACCCGGAGGAGAAGAGGGTCGTGGCTCTCGAGAGGATGTTCACCTTCCTCCAGGGCCGGCCCTACCGCCTCATCCTGTTCGGGGGCCGGCAGGAGGTGTTCGTTGACGACGTCTCGCGCTACCGGAACAACGGCCAGTGGACCGATTACTACGCGGCGTTCGACAAGGCGCGGGAGGTCATGGCGTCGTATCCCAGGGGCACCGAGTTCCGCATGATCCTGGTGACGGACGCCATCCCCGACCCCAACCCCGCCGACTGGGAGGGGCAGGTCGCGCCCAACGCGGACCTCAAGCCGGTGGTGTCCGCGAAGACGGTGGCCCTCATCCGCGACCTCAAGGTGCCGCTCTACGTGATCCTGGTGGGGGAGATGCCGGCGGGCGGGGACGTCGGCCTCGACGCGGAACGCTCTCCGGGGCTCATCCTGGAAATGGTCAAGGCCGCCAACGGCGTGCAGGGCATCCCGCTGGCGCAGAGCCTCTCCGGGTTCTTCGGCGACAACGGCGTGCTCCTGAAGAAGTTCATCTACCGGGTGGCCCCCGCCGAGGGCCTGAAGATGGTGGAGCCCGTGGTGCGCCGCATCGTGGCGCCGCCGCGCCCCACGGTGGAGCTCCGGTTCGGCACCGTGGTCCTCCTGCCGCTCGTGCTGTTCGCGGCGCTGCTCGTGGGACTCCTGGTGCGGTCCTTCCCCGGCGCGGGGGACACCGAGGTGGTCGAGCTGAAGCTCGAGCAGCCCGTCCACCTGGCGGCCGACCGTCCCCACAAGCTGGAATCGGGCGGCTGGGCCCCCACCGGCCTGGCCCTGGTGGCGGACGCGCGCGACGCCGCCGCCACCCTCGTCTACCACGCCCCCATCACGGACCTGACCGGGAGCGGCCTCTCCATGGCCGACCCGGATCCGCTCACCGTCCAGCTCCTGCCCCTGGGCCTCGACGAGCTCAAGGCCAACCTCGAGCGCTTCTCCGCCCAGGGATCCAAGGAGGAGAAGATCTACGCGCTCAACATGGAGTACATCACGCGCAGCTTCGACCCCAAGGAAGCGGAGCGGCTGCTGACCACCGCGCCCGCCGACCGCGTCCGGATCGCGGCCCTGGACTTCCTGCGCTCCAAGGTCTACCTGCTCTCCGACGCGGACCTGCGCAAGAGGCTCACCGAGCCGCACGTCCACCTGGTCGGCTACGGGAAGGACGCGGGTCGGAAGCAGCTGGCCCCGGGCGCGCGCGTGCGCGTGGGGCCCTACGGCTTCACGGTGAAGGACATCGCCAGGGGCGGGCGCAAGGACGCGCGCGTGGTCCTGCAGTACGACCGCATCCCGTCGCTGCTCGGGATCAAGACCTGGATGCCCCGTGGCGTGCAGCGCGCGTGCCGCTTCCGGCGCTCCAGCGAGCGCGTCGTCTGCTGAGCGCGGCTCGGCCGCGGTTTGCCGGCGGCGGGGCGCGCGCGTAAACTCGGCCGTCATGGCCGCGTCGGTCCTCGTCGCCGGCCTCGACGGCCGCAGCCTCTCCTTCGAGGCCCCCCTGCTCCAGCGCGAGCATCACGAGATCCTCGAGGTGGAGACCGGCCGCGCGCTGGTCGAGGAGATCGTCCGCCACGGGTCGCGGCTGGTGGTGATCGGCCCGCGCCTGCCCGACCTGGACCTGCCCGAGGCCATCCGGCGCGTGCGCGCGTCCGCGCTGGCCCGCCACGTCTCCATCCTGGCCCTGCTGCCCGCGGGCGAGCCGCCGGAGCTGGAGACCGAGGTCGCGGCCGCGGGGGCCAATGCCGTCATGCGGCGGCCGCTCGATCCCGAGCAGCTCGAGGCGTGGATCGCGAAGCTCGTCGCGGTGGCGCGCCGCGTGGAGACGCGCGTCCCCGTCCAGGGCCGGGTCGTGGGGACGCCGCGTGACCGCGACGACTCCCACTTCTACGGCCTCTCCCGCAACCTCAGCGTGACGGGCATGCTCCTGGCGAGCCCCGTGCGCCTGGCCGAGGGCCCCGACCTGGAGCTGGTGTTCGACCTGCCGGGCGGGGCGCCCGGGCTGCAGGCGCTGGGCCGGGTGGTGCGTCAGGCGGGGGAGGTGGGCTGGCCCTACATCGGCTACGGCGTCGAGTTCCTGTACCTGCCGGCCTTGAGCTTCGACGCCATCGTGGACCTGGTGTCGCGCGGCGGACTGCCCGTCGCGGCCGCCGCCCCCGCCGCCACCCACG
>DAINRN010000063.1:10398-11042 GCA_036741815.1 Acidobacteriota bacterium | reverse complement strand
CGCACCCCCTTGGACCCCCGCTCGCTCCGCGGGAGTGAATCCCGCTCCGCTCGCCGTTCTGGCTAACTGCGAGGGCGGGCATCGAGAGCCTTCAAGGCGGCGGCGCGCACCGCCGGGTCGGGATCCTGCGCGGCGGCCTTCAGGGCTTGCGCGGCCTCCGGAGCGGCCGCGGCCAGGGCGGTCAGCTTCGCAGCGGCGGCTTCGCGAAGCCGCTCGTCGCGGCCGGCGAGGCGGATCGCCTCCAGGTAGTGCCGCGCGCCCTCGGCGTTCCGGCTGGAGCGCGCCAGGACGTTGGCCAGGTTGTAATGGCCGATGGCGTAGCGCGGGTCGTCGCTCAGGGCGCGCTCCAGCTCCTCCACCGCCTCGGGCACCCGTCCCAGCGCCAGCAGCGCCGTGGCCAGGTTGTTGCGCGTGCGGGCGTCCGCCGGGTAGAGGCGCAGCGATTCGCGGTAGCGCGCGGCCGCCTCGCTGTGGCGCCCGAGCGTGCTCAAGAGGTTCCCGTACTTGCTGTGCGTGCGGAAGTCGGACGGGTCCAGCCGCAGCGATTCCTCGAGATGGCGGCCGGCCCCTTCGAGGTCGCCCTCCGCTGCCAGCGCGTTGGCCAGCTCCCGGTAGCCGGCCTCGCTGGCCGCCAGAGGCGCGGC
>DAINRN010000063.1:7117-10388 GCA_036741815.1 Acidobacteriota bacterium | reverse complement strand
GTGCACCTGCGCGTCCCGGGGGCGGAGGGCCAGGCACTCCTCGAAGTGCCGGACGGCTTCGGCGCGCTCTCCGGTGGCGACCAGCGCCACCCCGAGGGCGAAGTGGGCGTCCGCGTCCGCGGGGCGCAGGCGCAGGGACTCGCGCAGGTAGCCGATGGCCTCGCGGGGTTTGCCCTGATGGGCTAGCGTGAAGCCGACGTTGTAGTGCGCGAGCGGGCGCCCGGGGTCGAGGGCCAGGGCCTGGCGGAAATGCCCCAGCGCGTCGTCCAGGCGCCCCTCAAGGGCCAGGGCCATGCCCAGGTTGTTGTGGGCCACCGGGCTGCGCGGGGCCTTCAGGGCGGTGTCCGTCCAGATGGCGAGCGCGGTGCGATAGTCGCCGAGCCGCCGCCAGGACAGGAAGCCCAACGCCAGAACCGCCAGCGCGACCGCCCCCGCCGCCACGGGAACCGGTACCGTCCGTTGCGGCGGGCGGGCCAGGCGGACGAGGGCCGAGCGGAGGCCCAGGACCACCAGGGCCACCACCGCCGCCGAGGGCAGGTACATGCGCCGTTCGGCCAGCGGCTCCGTGGAGAGGGGCAGGATGCTGGAGGTGGGGGCCAGGATCAGGAAGAACCAGCACGCGCAGAAGGTGAGCCAGGGGCGCGACCGCCGCGCGGCCACAGCGCCGCCGATGAGGGCGAGGACGATGACGGCGCAAGGAAGCCCGGGGACGATCCCCGGCGGCCCCCAGTCGTAGGCCAGACGCAGCGGATGGGGCCAGAGGCACAGGTGGAGGTAGTGGACGATGCCCGTCGCCTGCAGCCAGAGGTACGCCAGCGGCGGGATGGCGCCCGCGCCGCCGAGCGCGCCCTTGACCTGCGCCCCGCCGGCCAGGATCGCGGCGAGGACCGCCCAGGTGGCGGCCAGGCCCGCGTAGAGCCGGCGCCTCCGCGGCCACAGCGCGTTCCATCCCTCGCCGCGCAGCAGCAGGTCGTGGAGAACGACCATGACCGGAGCGGTGACCATCACCTCCTTGCAGGCCATGCCCAGCGCGCTGCAGGCCACGGCCAGCGCCTCCCACCTCGCGGGCCGCGCGGAGTCCCACGCGCGCAGCGAGGCGTAGAGCGTGAGCAGGTAGAAGAGGCCCATGAACAGCTCGGTCCGCTGCACGACGTAGGTGACGGGCTCGGTGAGCAGGGGGTGGACGGACCACACGAGGGCCACGGCGTACGCCGCCCCCCATCCGCCGAACCGCCCGCGCAAGCGCGGGGCGAGGAGGGTGAGGCCCACCACGCCCCAGAGGGCGAAGGCGGCCAGTACGTGCACCAGGACGTTGAACGCGTGGTATCCGCGGACGTCCAGGCCGCCCAGCGCGTAGTTCAGGGCGAGGCTCAGCCCCACCAGCGGCCGGCCGCCGGCGGCGCCGAGCTGGGGCGGCGGCGACATGGCCCGCCAGGGAGGCCACAGGGTCTGGATGTTCGGGTTCTCGGTGATGCTGGTGAGGTCGTCGAAGATGAAGGGCACGCGCAGGCTGCGCGAGTAGACGGCCGCGTTCGCGGCCACCAGGACCGCCAGCGCCAGCGCCGTCCGCCACCGAACGCCCGTGCCGGGATCGGGGGGTCGCGCCGCAAGCGGCGGCGCGGGAGTCTCGGCGGTCATGGGCCAGCGATCATAGCAGCGGGGCGCGTGCGATCATGACGCGGTGACGCAGGCGCATCCACCTCCACCTGAGCTCGATCCCGAGGAGCGCCGCGCGTTCGACAAAGGGGTGGGCGAGTTCAACGCCGGGCACTTCTTCGAGTGCCACGACACCCTGGAGGAGATGTGGACCGGCCTGCGCGGGCCGTCGCGCGACTTCTTCCAGGGGCTGATCCAGGTGTCGGTGGCCTTCTACCATCTGGACAACGGCAACCTCGCGGGGGCCGGGAGCATGCTGCGCCGCGCGCTCAAGCGGTTCGAGAAGTTCCCGGACCGCTACTTCGGCTTCGACCTCGGCCAGCACCGGCGGGAGCTCCGCGGATGGCTGGAGCGCGTGGAGGCCGGCGACGTGCAGGCGCTGGCCGCGGACGCGCCCCCGCGCTGGCGGTTCGCCGGGCAAGGCTGAATCGCGAAGGCGGGCCGTGAAGGCGGATCAGTACCCCATCGCGCAACCGTCCTTGCGCGATTCGCTGGCCCCGGCCAGGACGCCCGAGACGGGGTCCCGCGCTACCGCCTGGTAGCCGCCGTACTGGCCGACCACGTCGCTGACGCGGTGGCCGAGCCGCACCAGGTCGCGCCGCACCTCGGCGGGCACGCCGCTCTCGAGGTGGAGGACGCCGCCCGTGGTCATGAGCGTGCCCGTCGGCTCGGACGAGCCCGTGTGGTAGAACCGCGCCGCGTCGCCCGCCTCCTGCAGGTTCATCCCGAAGTCCACCAGGTTCACCACGACCTGGGCGTGGCCCTGGGGCTGCATGTCGCCGCCCATCAGCCCGAAGGCGACCCAGGGCTTGCCGTCCTTCATGAGGAAGGCGGGAATGATCGTGTGGAAGGGCCGCTTGCCGGGCACGAGCGAGTTCGGCAGGCCGGGCTTGAGGTCGAACTGCGCGCCGCGGTCGTGGAGGCCGAACCCCCAGGCGTCCACCGCGTAGCCCGAGCCGAAGCCCATGTAGTTGCTCTGGATGAGGGACACCATGTTGCCCTCGCCGTCGGCCACCGCGAGGTAGGTGGTGTCGCCCTCCGCCATGGCCCGCCGGCCCGCGTCCACGCGCAGCGCGGCGCGGGCAGGGTCCACGAGCGCGGCCCGCTTGCGCGCGTACGGCTTGGAGAGCAGCCAGTCCACCGGCTCCCGCGAGAAGGCGGGATCGGCGATGAAGCGCGCGCGGTCCTCGTAGGCGATCTTCTTGGCCTCCACCATCGCGTGCCAGAAGGCCGGTGACTCGCGGCCCATGGCCTTGAGGTCGAAGGTCTCGAGGATGTTCAGGAGCATGAGGGCCGTGATGCCCTGGCCGTTGGGCGGGAGCTCGTACACGGTCACGCCGCGGTAGTCGGTCGAGATCGGGTCCACCCACTCCGAGCGGTGGGAGGCCAGGTCCTCTTCGGAGAAGAAGCCGCCGTTGGCACGCGAGAAGGCCACGATGTCCTTGGCGATCGCGCCGCGGTAGTAGGCGTCGCGGCCGTCCCGGCCGAGGGCCTCGTAGGCGCGGGCCAGGGCGGGGTTCTTGAAGACCTCGCCCTCGCGGGGAGCGCGGCCGCCGGGAAGGAACGTCTTCGCGAAGCCCGGCTTGTCCCTGAAGATCCGCTCCGAGCGGGCCCA
>DAINRN010000063.1:0-7107 GCA_036741815.1 Acidobacteriota bacterium | reverse complement strand
CGGGCGGCGCGGGCGGCGGGGGCCAGCACGTCGGCCATGGGCAGCCGGCCGAACTTCCCGTGCAGCTCGAACCATCCGTCCACCGCGCCGGGCACGGTCCACGCGTACGGGCTGTAGACCGGGATCGTGCCGTCCGCCTCCGCGGGCACCTTGTCCGCGGTCAGGGCGCGCGGCGCGCGGCCCGAGGCGTTGAGGCCATGGAGGCTTCCGCTCTTCGCGTCCCAGACGAGCGCGAAGAGGTCGCCGCCGATCCCGCAGGACACCGGTTCCAGGAACCCGAGGGCCGCGTTGACCGCGATGGCGGCGTCCACGGCGCTGCCGCCCTTCTGGAGGATGTCTAGGCCGATCTGCACCGCGAGGGGATGGGCGGCCGCGACCATGCCGTGGCGCGAATAGACGACGGAGCGGGTGGCGAAGGTCTTGCCGTCCACCCGGTCGCCGGTCAGGCCGCGCGCGGGCATGGTGAGCAGGAGGGCCGCGGCAAGGGCGCGCCGCATCTCACACGACGGCGGGCGCGGACGGGGTCTCGACCTCGTAGCCCGCCGCCACCCAGGCGCTCGTCCCGCCCACCACGTTCACGAGGTCCCGGAAGCCGTGGCGCCGCAGGACGCTGGTGGCGGCGCTGGACCGGTATCCGCCGGCGCAGATGACGGCGGTGGGCCGGGAAGGGTCGAGGCTGCGCACCTCGCTCTCCAGGCGGTCGAGGGGCCGGCTCGCCGCGCCCGGAACGTGCCCGGCGGCGTACTCGCCCGGCCGGCGCACGTCCACCACTTGCAGGGCGCCGCCCTCATCCAGGCGTTCCCGGAGGTCTCCCACCGCGATCTGCGGAACGTCGGACAGGGGCAGGCCGGCCCGGTGCCACGCCGCCACGCCGCCGTCCAGGTATCCCGCCACGTTCTCCAGGCCCACGCGCGCCAGCCGCAGGGCCGCTTCGCGCACGCGCGCCTCGTCGTCGGCGACGATGACGATGGGCCGCGCCGGATCCAGCAGCGTGCCCGACCACGAGGCGAACTGGCCGCCCAGGCCGACGTGGATCGCGCCGGCGACGTGGCCCGCGCCGAAGTCGCCGCTGGCCCTCACGTCGAGGACCTGCGCTCCCTCGCCCGCCAGGCGGCGCACGGCCTCCGGCGCCAGCGCGGCGGGCGTCGGCCGCTCGGCCAGCGGCAAAGCGCCCTCGCGGTTCAAGGCCACGTCCATGGGGAAGTAGCGCGGGACCTCGGGCAGGTCCGCGGTGACCATGCGCACGAAGTCGGCCTTCGCCATCGGCTGCAAGGCGTAGTTGCCCCGCCGCTGCTCCCCGATCGTCGAAGAGGTGTCCTTCGAGATGTTCCTGCCGCAGAGCGAGCCCGCGCCGTGGGCGGGGAAGACCCTGACCTCGTCGCGGAGCTTCAGCAGCTTCCCGTGCAGCGAGTCGTAGAGCAGCCCCGCCATCTGCGCGGGTGTCGTCTCCTGCCCGCCGGCCAGGTCCGGACGGCCCACGTCGCCGATGAACAGGGTGTCACCCGTCAGGACCATCGCGGGCTCGGGCGACGCCTCGGTGTCGATGACGAGGACGGACACGCTCTCCGGCGTGTGGCCGGGCGTCTCCAGGAAGCGCAGCACGACCCGGCCCAGGCGGATCTCGTCGCCGTCCTTGACCGCGCGGTGGGGGAAGGCGGCCCGCGCCTTCTCGCCGAAGACGATCTGCGCGCCGGTGCGCGCGGCCAGCTCGCGGTGGCCGCTCACGAAGTCCGCGTGGAGATGGGTCTCGATCACGTGGCGGATCCTCAGCCCCGCGGACGCGGCCTCCTGCAGATACTCCTCGACGTCGCGCCGGGGGTCCACCACGGCGGCCTCCCCCTCCGATCCGACCATGTAGGAGGCGTGGGCCAGGCACCCCAGGTAGAACTGCTTGAAAAACATGGCCCATTGTCATGCGCGGGGCCGTCCTGCGGCAAGGCGACACGGGTGCCGGGGCGTGACCCGGGTCACGATCCGGCCCGCCGCGGTTTGACAGGCCGGACCGCCCGCCGCAGAGTCTATTTTCCGGCGAGCGGATCGAAGCGATGCCGGAGAAAGGGAGACGATGACGCGCCAGGCGAGGAGAAGGGACGCGAGCGGGTTCACGCTGATCGAGCTGCTCATCGTGGTGGCGATCATCGGGATCATCGCGGCCATCGCCATCCCCGCCCTGCTGCGGGCCCGGGTCTCCTCCAACGAGTCGGCCACCATCGGCGACATCCGGACGTTCCTCTCGGCCGAGGTCGCCTACCACGGGGCCAACGCCGGCTTCTACGACAGCAACCCGGTCTGCCTCACCAACCCCAGCAGCTGCATCCCCACCTACTCGCCGGGCGCGCCCAACTTCATCGACAGCCAGCTCGCCTCGCTGTCTCTCAAGTCCGGCTACAACCGCTCCATGGGGAGCGATGCCGGGGTGCCCACCACCGCCCCTCCCGGCACTTCGCCCAGCAGCACGGCCGCCGTCGTCTTCGTGGCCGTCCCCGCGACGCCGGACAAGACGGGCGTCCGCGGTTTCGCCGGCGACACCACCGGCCTCATCTGCGCCTGCGGCACCGGCTGCCCCCCGCCCAACGCGGGCGGGAAGATCACGCCCACGCCGGGCGCCTGCGACCCCCTCCGGTAGCCGCGCCCCGCGCGACTTCGGCGTGACGGTCCCATGACTCGGCGGGTGATCGCGGCCCCGGGCGGCTCGCGCGCCTGCGGCCGGTCCTGAAAATGTCACGCGGCCTTCTACAATAAGGACCACATGCGCATCGCCGCCATCGACATGGGCAGCAACTCCTTCCACATGGTCATCGTGGAGACGCGCGGCGGCAGCTTCCACCTGATCGAGCGGGAGAAGGAGATGGTGCGGCTCGGGGAGCGCACGCTCTCGCGCGGCCGCCTCTCTGCCGAGGCCATGCGCCGCGGGCTCGACACCCTGCGCGAGTACAAGCGGCTGGCCGACGCCCAGCGGGTGGACAAGCTGCTGGCCGCGGCCACCTCCGCCGTACGCGAGGCGCAGAACGGCGAGAGCTTCCTGGACCGGGTGGGGCGCGAGATCGGCTTCTGGCCGAACGTGCTGTCCGGCGAGGAGGAGGCGCGGCTCATCTACCTGGCCGCCCTCCACAGCATCCACCTCGAGGGGCGGCGCGCGCTCGTGGTGGACATCGGCGGCGGCAGCGTGGAGCTGGCGCTGGGGACCGGCCAGCGCATCGCGTGGGCGGCCTCGGAGAAGCTGGGCGTGCTGCGCATGACGGAGCGGTTCGTGGCCAGCGATCCCCTCGCTCCGCGGGACGAGCGCCGCCTCGCCGCCCACGTCCGCGACCGGGTGACCCCGCACGCGGAGCGGGCGCGGGCCGCCGGCTTCGACATCGTGGTGGGGACCTCGGGGACGATCCTCGCCCTGGGGGCGCTGGCCCACGCCGCGGCGACGGGAAACCCGCCGGAGTCGCTGCACCACCTGACGGTCTCGGCGGCCGCGCTGCGGGACCTGCGCAAGCGGCTGGTCGCCTCCACCTTGAAGGATCGCCGCCGCCTGCCCGCCATGGACGAGCGCCGCGCCGACATCATCGTGGCGGGGGCGGTGGTGCTCGACACCCTGCTCGAGGCCGTGCAGGCCAAGGAGATCGTCCTCTGCGACTGGGCGCTACGCGAGGGACTCCTCATCGACTACCTCGAGGCCCACCCGCGCTCGGTGGCCCGGGCCGACGCCTATCCCGACGTACGGCGGCGCAGCGTGATCTCCCTGGCCGAGAAGTGCGGCTACGACGAGCCGCACGCCAGCCAGGTGGCGCGCATGGCCCTGGAGCTGTTCGACGGGACGCACCGCGTGCACGGCCTGGGGCCGCGGGAGCGCTCGTTGCTGGAGTTCGCGGCGCTGCTGCACGACGCGGGCCGGCACATCTCCTACCCCGGCCGGCACAAGCACACCTTCTATCTCATCCGCAACGGAGACCTGCGGGGGTTCCACCCGGCGGATATCGAGGTCCTGGCCCTGGTCGGGCGCTACCATCGCCAGGGCACGCCGCGGAAGAGGAACGCGGTCTTTGCCGCGCTGCCCCGCGCCGACCGCCGCGCGGTCCGCGTCCTGGCCGGGTTGCTGCGGCTGGCCGACGCCCTGGACCGCAGCCACCGCGCGGTCGTGAAGTCCCTCTCCGTGCACGAGGACGGGAGGGAGCTACGCCTGCGCTGCGAGGTCGAGGGCGACGCCGGCCTCGAGCAGTGGGCGGCTCAGCGACGGCTGGCCCTGCTGGCCCAGACCCTCGAGCGCCCGCTGGGGCTGGAGTTCGCCCCCCACGTCGCCCCCCACGTCGCCCCCCGCGCCGCGGCCCCCCCCTCGCCGCGACCTCGCGCCGTCCGGGCCTGACGCGCCGGAACCCTGCGACAATCGTCTGGAGGAGGTCCTGATGCTCCGCAGGCTCGTCTTCGCCGTGCTGGCCGCAGCGCTCGTCGTGTCTCCGGCGTCCGCCGACAAGGGCGGCAAGGGAAAGGCCAAGTCCAAGGGCAAGGAGGGCGACGCGGTCGCGGTCGTGGGGAGCGACAGTGCCGGGCGCCCGGTCGTGGTGTTCGCCGATCGGGACCGCGAGGTCGTGCGCTCTTACCGGGTCGAGACCTACGGCCGGGGCAACTGCCCGCCCGGGCTGGCCAAGAAGAACCGGCTCTGCATGCCGCCCGGCCAGTACAAGAAGCGCTACGTGGTGGGCCGGCCCCTGCCGACCTCGATCGCCGTCCGGCCGCTGCCCCCGGTGCTGGTGACCCGGCTCGGCCCGGTGCCCGTCGGCTACGAGTACGTGGAGGTGGACGGCGACATCCTCAAGCTCGCCGTGGGGACCCGGCTGGTGGCCGACGCCATCGAGGCCCTCATCGACTGAAGGTATGACGCGCAACCCCCTTGCGCGCGGGGGCGGGGCCGGTCGATAGTGGCTCCGACATCCGGAGCGACCCGCCCGTAGCGGCGGGCCCGGCAACCTGGGACGGACATCCCAAGGTGCCGTTCCCCTCGACAGGGGAGATGCGGCCGGCGCGACCCGAACAATCGCGCGGCAATCAAGTGTCCGAGCGCGCGAGCGCTTCCGGGTGTCTTCTTCGAGGAAGGAGAGGACACCGTGCCCGAGACCCGCCACGACAGCACCCGCGCCGTCCACGCCGGCCAGGGACCCGACCCCTCGACCGGCGCCATCCTCACGCCCATCTTCCAGACCACCACCTACGTCCAGCAGGCGGTAGGCGTCCACAAGGGCCACACGTACTCGCGCGCCTCGAACCCGACGGTGTCCGTCCTCGAGGCGTGCCTGGGCGAGCTGGAGGATGCGCCGCCCTCCGTCTGCTTCTCCACCGGCCTGGCCGCGGAGACCGCGCTGTTCCTCGCCCTGTTGCGCTCGGGTGACCACGTGGTCGTCTCGGAGGTCTGCTACGGCGGCACGGTCCGCCTGCTGCGCGAGGTCCTCTCCGGACTCGGCGTCCTGTCCAGCTTCGTCGACACGACGAGCCCCGCGGCCGTGGCCGCGGCCCTCACCCCGCGCACCCGGCTGGTCTTCGTGGAGACGCCCGCCAACCCCACGCTGGCCCTCGCCGACATCGCCGCGCTGGCGGCGGTGACCCGCCGCGCCGGGATCCCGCTCGCGGTCGACAATACGTTCCTGACGCCCGTGCTGCAGCGGCCCCTGGACCTCGGCGCGGACGTCTCCGTCTACTCCACGACCAAGCACATCGAGGGCCACAACAGCACCGTGGGCGGCGCCCTGACCTCGCGCGACGTGACGCTCCTCGAGCGGCTGCGCTTCATCCGCAAGAGCGTCGGATCCATCCAGTCGCCCTTCGAGTCGTGGCTCACCCTGCGCGGGATCAAGACCCTGCCCTTGCGGCTGCGCCAGCACTCGGCGCACGCGCAGGAGGTTGCGGGATGGCTCGAGTCCCACCCGCGCGTCACGCGCGTCCTCTACCCCGGCCTGCCCTCGTTCCCCCAGCACGAGCTGGCCGTACGGCAGCAGCGGGGGCACGGCGGCGTCCTGGCCTTCGAGGTGGACGGCGGGCTGCGCGCGGGCACCGCGCTCATGAACGCGGTCCGGCTCTGCGCGCTGGCCGAGAGCCTGGGCGCGGTGGAAACGCTCATCACGCACCCCGCGTCCATGACCCACGGCGACGTCCCGCGCGAGCAGCGGGAAAGGGCGGGCGTCAGCGACGGCCTGGTGCGGCTCTCCGTCGGCCTCGAGGATCCCGCCGACATCATCGCGGACCTGGCGCAGGCCATCGACGCGGCCACGGTCTCGGGGAGGAAGGAGGACGAGCCGTGCCTGGCCGCGCGCTGACCGTCCTCAAGCTCGGCGGCTCCGTCCTCCGCGGCGAGGGCGACCTGACGCAGGCCGTGCACGAGGTCTACCGCTGGGCGCGCGAGGGGCCGGTGGTCACGGTGGTCTCCGCGCTCAACGGCGAGACCGACGCGCTGATCGCCCGCGCCGAGCGCGTGTGCCCGCGCCCGCGGCCCGCGGCCCTGGCCGCGCTCGTGGCCACCGGCGAGCAGGCGGCGGCCGCGCTCCTGGCCCTGGCTCTCGACCGCGCGGGCCTGCCCGCCGAGGTGATGGACCCGGCGCGGCTCGGCCTGCGCACGCGGGGAAATCTGCTGGAGTCCGAGCCGGTCCATCTCGCCGCCCGCGTGCTCGACGCCCTGCTCGCCTCCGGTGCGGTGGCGGTCGTGCCCGGCTTCCTCGGCCGCAGCGGGGACGGCGTGACCTCGCTGCTCGGCCGCGGCGGGTCGGACTACACCGCCCTCTTCCTCGCGGAGCGGCTCGGCGCCGCGCGCTGCCGGCTGATCAAGGACACGGCCGGGCTCTTCGACCGCGATCCAACGCTTCACGCCGGCGCGCGCCGTTACGCGGCGCTGCCGTGGAGCGACGCCCTCCGCCTCGACGGCGGTGTCGTGCAGCATCGCGCCGTCCGCTTCGCGCGCCAGCGGCGGCTGTCGTTCGAGGTCGCCGGCTGGGGCGGCGCGCAGGCCACGCTCGTGGGCCCCGGGCCCGCGCGCTTCGACTCCGTCGTGCCGTCGCGCCCGCCCACGCGCATCGGCCTCCTGGGACTGGGCACCGTCGGCCTCGGCGTCCATCGGCTGCTCCAGGCCTGCCCCGA
>DAINRN010000062.1:0-11051 GCA_036741815.1 Acidobacteriota bacterium | reverse complement strand
ACAGCGACGCCCAGCACCGGCGCACGGCGTCCAACACCGGCTCCTGGCCCACGACGTGGAGGTAGGTGTCCTGCTGGCCGGCGAAGCTGGCGTGGGGAAGGTCCTCGGCGGTGGCCGAGGAGCGCACTGCCACAGGTGTCCGCTCGCCGATTCGGGCGTAGGCGTCGGCGACGGCGCGCGCGACGGGTTCCGGGATGGGCGCGGACCGGAGCGCGTCGCGCGCCGCCGCGGCCGCGCGGGACAGCGCCTCGCCGCGCGCCCCCGCCAGGACGTCGAAGTCGATCGCCGCCTTTTCCGCGACCTGCCGGTACGCCTCGGTGGTGACGCAGGCGCCCGGCGGAACGGGGAAGCCCGCGCGGATCAGCTCGCCGAGGTTCGCGGCCTTGCCGCCCACCACCGGCAGGGCCGAGGCGTCCACGTCGGCCAGGTCGAGGACGAGACGGTCCACGCCGGCCGCCTCAGTCGAGCGGCACCGTGACGTAGCGCAGGATGCCGTCGCGCTCGACCTGCACCACGGCGGAGCCCCTGGGCTTCGCCTTGTCCAGCGCGGCGCGCAGGGCCTGCAGGTCCAGGACGCTCTCGCCGTTCACGGTGTAGATCACGTCGCCCGCCTTCAGGGCGTCCTGCCAGGGAATGCTGGCGCGCGAGGCCACGGCCACCACCACGCCCGCTTGCGCGCGCAGTCCCGGCACCAGCGCCGCCAGGCGGGGATCGGACAGCTCCAGGCCCAGGATGCCGAGCGGGGTCACCACGCTTTTCTCCTGGCTGACCATCTCTTCCAGGCGGCCCAGGTCGCGCGGCCGTTCCACCACGGTGATCGCTGCCGTCGCTCGCTCCGTCTTGCGCTGCACCTCCAGCGTCACCGTGGACCCCACCGGGCGCCCGTAGAGGTTGACGTTCATCTGGCGCGCGTTCTCCATCGGCTTGCCGTTCAGGGACAGGACGACGTCGCCGATCTCCAACCCGGCCGCGGCCGCCGGACCGCCCGGCACGACGTCGCTGATCACCACGCCCCAGTCGCGGGGCAGGCCCAGGCCGGCGGCCAGCTCGCGCGTGATGGTCTGGCTGCGGGCCCCGATGTGCCCGCGCCGCACGCGGCCGGTCGCGCGGATCTGCTCGAAGACGTTGCGCACGATGCTGCTGGGGGCAGCGAACCCGATGCCCTCGCTCCCGCCCGACTGCGAGATGATCATGGTGTTGATGCCCATCACCCGTCCCTCGAGGTCGAGGAGCGGGCCCCCGCTGTTCCCCGGGTTGATGCTGGCATCGGTCTGCACGTAGATCATCGGGCTCTCGGGCTCGAGCTGGCGGGCCTGCGCGCTCACCACGCCCACCGTGACCGAGCCCTCCAGGCCCATGGGGGATCCCAGGGCGACCACGAACTGGCCCGGGCGCAGGATCTCGGAATCCCCCAGCGGCAGCGCGGGCAGCCCCTTCTCCGGGACCAGGAGGACGGCGAGGTCCGTCTCCCGGTCCACGCCCACGACGACCGCGCCCAGCGAGCGGCCCCCGCCCTTCAGCACCGACTTCCCGGGCAGAGAGGCGGGCGGCAAGATCACCTCGATGCGCCGCGCGCCCTCCACCACGTGCAGGTTGGTGATCACGTAGCCGTCGGCGTCCACCACCACGCCGGATCCGCTTCCGCGCTGCCGGGCGAGCTGCGCGCCCTCGCCGGTGGCGGTGGTGCTGCTGACGAGGATCTGGGCCACCGACGGCCGCGCCCTTTCCACGAGGGCCTGCAGGTCGTCGCTCAGGCGCGAGAGGCCGGACACCGGGCTCGCCGTCGAGCTGGACCGCTGCTGCGCGAGCATGGGCACGGCGCCCGCGAGCGACATCAAAAGGGCCAGGGCTGCGGAGCGCATTGTCATGAGCGACAAGGTATTGCCGCCGGCGCGAGCGGTCAAGCCGGACGTGGTGGGACGGTGGCGGAACTGTACCAGCGACGCGCGCGGTCCTGACGCGGACGGCCAGCCTGCGCGCGACGTTTCAATTCTCCGGAAAGGAGAGAACCATGGGGCGGGGACGCGCTACGGACTGGTCGTGGATCCCTAAGGTCCCGCACCCAAGCGTGGCCACAGGATGCCTGGCAGGGCGTAGCGTGGCGCGTTCATGATTCCCTGAGGCTCGGTGATCGTGGGACGTCCAACGACGCGCACAGGCGCAATGCGACGCCCTGACCTTTGACCGATCTGAAACCGTCAAACGCTCTCGGAGCATCAACTGACAAGCTGCGCTCCGTGACTAGATTCAGCCACGGGGCGCGGTCCTGGCTCGACGCTGGCGCGTGCGATGATGCGCGCCGTGAGCGACGAGTCACAGGGTAGCGGTCCTAACAGTGAGACGGGGACCCTGTACAGCCAAAGCCGTCTAGCCGCCGTGGCAGCGTCACACAGCCTATGGCTACGCGGTGCCGGAGGTTCTCCACTCCGTCTCAACGGCGCCAGCTTGGTGGGCGCCGACCTGCGCGAGGCCGATCTCCGAAAGGCGCAGCTCGTCGAAGTCGACCTGAACGATGTGCAGCTTCGAAATGCAAATCTGGCTGAAGCAAACCTTCAGGGCGCTTCGTTCAAGAGCGCGGATCTCCATGGAGCACGCCTACATCGTGCGATCCTCGACGATGCAGACTTGTCCGAGGCAAAGCACCTCGTGCCCGACCAGATGGCGGGCGCCAGTCTGCGGCGAACGAAGCTGCCAGGACATTCCGATCCCGCGCCGCTACTAACCGCGGCTAATGAGGCAGTCCGCTCCACGCGCGCACTTCACATATCGCTCCTGCTCGCCTGCGTCTATGGCGCAATAACTGTCTTAGGTATGTCTGACTCCGCACTGATTACCGGGGGTGGAACGGCGGCCCTTCCGCTGCTGTCCGCATCGGTTCCAACACGACCGTTCATCTTCTTGGCGCCGATCATCATCCTATTGCTTCACATGCATTTTCAGTTCAGCGTCGTTCGTGCTTGCGAGCAATTAGGTAGGATGCCGGCCATCCTGGTCACCGGCCAGACGGCTGTCGACCAGATCACGGCGTGGTTCTTGACCCCGTTCTACTTAGAGCACTTGCCAGGACTCCGTAGTCGAACTGTGTGGTCGCGTCTTGAGTACCTGACGGGGACATTGACGACGTGGTGGCTTGCGCCGGCAACCTGTGGCGCGATCTGGATTGGTTACCTCCGACGGCATGATTGGACTGGTACCGGTACACACATGGCGGTCTTGACGCTGGCCGTCCTCGTGTCGCTCAGGTCAAGATCAATGGCCACGACGATGCTTCGCAATCCAGTGGTCATGGGCGAAGGTACGCCGGGTCCGTCAGGGATGTCGACGGCAAGTTGGCTCGCCGGGGGGGCAATCCTCGTTGGCTGTGCCCTGCTCACGATCGGCGTGTTCTATGGGAGACCCGCAGGCCGGCATCTGAGTGACGACGCGCGACCTAAGATGCTCGCGACCGCCGGTGCGAGGGTCCTGGATGCGTTGGGCGTATCCGGCTATCTCAATGCCTCCAGCGCAAGATTGTCGATCGCGCCTCCCAATGTACCGAGCACGGCAATCGACTTTCGAGTGGCCCCAGGCATCGACCTTCGAGGCGAGAATCTTCGCTATGCCCAATTGTCCGACACATTTCTCGTGGGGGCGGACCTGTCCGGGGCTGATCTCACCGGCGCGGTCCTCGCGGGTGCGGACCTACGGGGATCCTTGTTTCAAGGGACAAGACTCGACGGAGTTGTGCTTTATCGGACGCGCCTAGACGGCTCATACTTCTCGCGTGTGAGCGCAGTGGGTGCAGATCTGTCGAACGCATCCTGCGTGGGGTGCACGCTTAGTGGGGTGGACCTTGGGAAGGCGACTGCGTCGGGGGCCAACTTTGAGCGGTCAAAGCTGTACGGCTGCCGTTTGGACAAGGCATTTTGCTCGGGAATCAATTTTGATTCAGCCACACTCGCCGGCTTGTCCGCACGCGACGCCTTGCTTGCTGGCGCCCGGTTCAGAAGGGCACACATTCAGGATGCTGTATTTCGCGATGCGTCGCTCTGGCGGGCCAACCTTGACCGTGCAACCGTTATCGCCGTCGATTTTACAGGGGCTGATCTGTCCCACGCCACGCTTAGCCGATTGAGACACTGGCGGTGGCGTGGGAATACGCTAGCCGTTGCGAACATATTCGGCGTAGTCAAGCCTCCGAAGGACTTTGTGTGGTGGTCGACGACCCTCAAGGGCGCAGTGGAACTCCGAGACGAGGACGACTTCTATTCCATCAAGCAAGATTATTACAACAATCCCGGTCGGCTTCGTTGGAGTGCCGGCGGCTTCCGGACCGACATCGAGAGGCGCGGCCCCGACTGGCGTCCGGGGCCACCACTTAGGCTCGACCTGGCCGCGTATTGCAAGGCAAAGGGTAAGCAGACGGCACGAAACGTTGACGGCGACGTTGAGGGCTGGCGCTGTATTCCAGGAGACACTCCAATCGACTGGTTCGAAGCGTGTGCAGAACAACACGGGGTCGACGCCAAGCCCGTCTTGCAGAGAGCCAATGACCCCAACAGCTGGACGTGTGGTCGCTGAGGTCTGCGAAGCATGTAAGAAGGGGATTGGCGAGCGGTAGACGCTTCCCAACGCGGCGGTCGTAGGGCGGCGAAGGGACTACGGGGCAGCCGCCACCGCCATCCGGTCCACGCGAACACCCTGATCGGCCGGCTCCCCGGCCCGGCTCCAGGTCGGTGCGTCGATCCGCACGACCAGCGGCTCGCCTGGCGCGACGGTGGCGCGGAACCGGTACGGCTCGATCCGGGGGCCAAGCGTGACGCGCGAGGCCTCGCCGCTCCCCGCGCGCACCTCGACCTCGGGCGATACCAGCGTCGACGGGAACGGGGCGCCCATCCAGAGGGTGACGTCGTACGCCGCGGCAGCGGTGGTCGGGACCAGCCGCAGCCACGCGCGATGGCGGCTCCAGCGGTGCGTCCCCGGCGGCGGCTGCGGGCCGCCGAGCCTCTCGTACTTGTTCCACTCGAGCCGGTGCCGGCTCAGCAGCGGATCGCCTCCGCGCGGGTGCAGGAAGCCGCGGACAGCGCCGTAATCGCTGCCGTCGCCGAGGACGACCTCGTCGGCGTGCGGTGCCGGCAGCTCGCGCCACGCGATCTCGAGGACGAGCCACGGGTCGTCGTCCCAGGAGAGCCGGTCCAGCGCGCGGCGGGCGTTTTCTGCGTCTTCCATCCGCCCGGCCGTCGCCAGCAGTTGGGGCAGGGCGGTGCGGCCGCGCCAGTTCGCCTCCGTGGCGAGGGGCGCGCCCCGCGAATAGGCCGCGAGGGCCTCCGCGGGATGGCCCGCCCGAAGGAGCGACTGCCCGTGATCGAACCACGGGCGCGGGGACGCCGGGTCTCGCTGCGCGGCAGCCGTGGCGATGCGGTCGGCCTCCGGCAGATCGCCCCGAGCCACGGCCGCGTCGAGCGGCCGCAGGGCCCAGGCGGCGGCCGCGGCCCGCCAGGCGCGGGGCGCGTACGGCCAGACCATCGACAGCGCGAGCAGCAGGCCGAGGCCGAGGCCGACCCGCGTGCGGAGCCGGCGCCTCACGGTCGGATCGGCCAGCAGGCGGGCCCCCTCGGCGGCCCCGGCGAACGCGAACGGCACGAACGCGCTGCGGTACCGGATCTCGTTGTGGAAGACGCCGATGACCATCAGGAGGTAGTACGACACCCAGAGGATGATCAGGCTCCGCGCGGCAGAGGGCCGGCCCGAGGCGAGGAACGCCGCGAAGAGCGGGACCGCGAGGAGCAGAGGCAGGTCGTCGAGGAGGACGCTCCCCGCGTGGCGCCACGGCTCGAGCGACCGCTCGATACCGACGAGGTTCTGGAGGCCTTCCGGGCGGAAGAAGTGGCGGAAGTTGAGGCCGACCTTCTGCACGAACCGCTCCGGGTGGCGCCGTATCCCGCGCAGGGCGAAATGGAGGGCCGCCGCACGCTTCTCGGCCGGCGTGGCCTGGCCGTGCACGAGGCGCTCCTGGTTGAGGAACGTCGCGCGGTCCACGAAGCGGTTCGCGAACCAGATGTTCTCGAAGGCGGCGCTCTCGATCAGGACCTTGTCGCCGGCCAGGAAGACGTTGCGCGCGGTCCAGGGGAGTATCGCGGCCGCCCCCGCCGCCAGGAGGACCGCGGCCGGCTTCCAGGCGAGCGGCCGCGAACGGAGAAGCGTCCAGGCCGAGACGATGGCCAGGAAGCCGGTCGACACCGAGCGCGCCAGGGCGGAGAGCCCGAGCAGCAGACCTCCCGCCGCGGGCCGCAGCCTCCAAGCCGCGAGCCGCTCCGAGGCCAGGACCGCCACCCCCAGCGTGAGCAGGAAGGTGTGAACGTTCTCCGTCATCGTCCAGCTCGTCAGCTCGACAGCCGGCCAGTAGAGGGCGTAGGCGGCGCCCGCCCACGCGCCGCGCCGTCCCGCTGCCGCGCCCCCGAGCGCGCCCACCGCCACCGCCACTCCGGAGTCGAGCACGCACTGGACGAGCCGCAGCACCAGCAGGTGCGGCCCGAACAGCCGGAAAATGCCCGCCGCGAAGAGGTGGTACAGGGGCGCGATCGTCCAGTGCTGGTCCCATGTCCGCCATTCGTCGCTGTACAGGACGTACTGGATGGGATGAGGGTGCTCGGCGATGCGCAAGGCGTTGGTGAAGTACGTGTACTGGTGCGAGTAGAGGAGCGGCTCGTCGGCCACACTCACGAACAGCAAACGGGCCGTGAGGGCGATGACGAAGACCGCGGACAGGCGCACGCTAGAGGAGGAGGCCGCCGTCCACGCCCACCACCGCCCCGTTGATGAACGAGGCCAGGCCGGAGGCCAAGAACAGGTAGACGCTCGCCACCTCCTCCGGCCGCCCCATGCGGCCCGCCGGCGTCCGGGCCAGGAGGTCGCTCATGACCTTGGCGGGGACGCTCCTGACCATGCCCGTGTCGATGAAGCCCGGGGCCACCGCGTTGGCCGTGATCCCCTTCGGCCCCAGCTCGCGCGCCCAGGTGCGGGTCAGGCCGATGATCCCGGCCTTGCTCGCCGCGTAGGCGGTCTGTCCGTAGTTCCCCGTGCGCGCCACGATCGACGTCGCCGACAGGATGCGGCCGAAGCCGGCGGCCTTCATGTGGGGGATCGCCGCGCGGGCGCAAACCATCGTCCCCCGGAGGTTCACGTCGAGGGTAGCCGCCCAGTCCTCGTCCTTGACGTCCGCCAGGGCCGCATCACGCACGATCCCGGCGTTGTTGACGAGGATGTCCAGCCGGCCCCAGCGCGCGACGACGTCCTCGACCGCGCGGCGGACGGCCGCGTCGTCCGTCACGTCCGCGGGGTAGGCGACGCCGCCGGTGTCAGCGGCCGCGCCCTCGAGCTCCGCGGCCGCGCGGTCGAGCACTGCGACGCGCGCGGCCGCCCCGGCGAAGGCACGGGCCGTGGCCGCCCCGATGCCGCGGGCCGCGCCGGTGATGAGGGCCACGCGGCCGCTGAGCGAGAGCAGATCGGGGGACACCGCGGACGCCATGGGACGGCAACGCTAGCCCAGGGCCGGGCTCCGGGCAAGGCTGTGTGCGGTTACGGTGTCGTGCCGATGAAGGTGACGATCATGAAGACCCGTGACGGCACAGAGCCTCCCTGATGGCGGGCGGGACGGAAGGTCCATTTCTGCACGGCCTCCGTGGCGGCGCTGTCGAAGGCGCCGGCTGGCGACACGACGCGCGTGCCGGTCACGGCCCCATCCTCGGACACGTCGACCTCCAGGATCACGCCACCGCTGCCGAGGGCGTTGGGCGGGTAGGGCGGCACGGCGACCGAGGTAGGCCAGGGGATCGTTTCGGGAGCGGCCGTGGTCTTGTAGCGCGGAGCATCCGGCGCCGCGAACGACGTCGTGGGCGGGCGGAAGAATCCCAGCACGAGCACCGGGCTGGCGACCGCGCGGCCGTCGACCCGCGCCGGCTCGAACTGCCAGGAGCGAACGGCGCCCGCGAGCATCGTGCCGTACGGATCCAGGTCCTGTACCACGTCCACGGCCCTCACCGAGCCTCGATCGTCGAGCTTCACCTCGCACGCGGCGATGCCTCCCGACTGGACGTTGACCGGCGGCGACCCGAGATGGGCCGCCACGAGACGAGGAAGAGTGTTGGCCCCCTGGGCCATGGCCCCGACCGCCAGGAGGGCCACGGAGAGGGGGACTGCGAGGAAACGAGCGGTCATCGGCAGCCGCATGAGGGACCTCGTTGCGGACTGTGAGGGATGCCGAGATTAGTCCGCGTCACCGCGCGTCGTCTATGGGACTTAGGTCCCACGCCGCCCTCCCAGGAGCGCGGCAAGCCGCGACTCGATCTCGGAGCGCGTGGCCCGGAAAGCGGCCAGCCGCTCCTCCTCCGTGCCCGCCACCGTCGCGGGGTCCGGCAGGGACCAATGGAGCCGCGCGACGCGACCAGGGAAGGCCGGGCACCGATCGGCGGCGTTGTCGCACAACGTGATGACGACGTCCGGATCGGAAGGCACGGCGGAGACAGGCTTCGAGAACTGCATTGATATGTCGATGCCCCTCTCCGCCATGGCCCGCACGGCCAGCGGATGGACGCCCTTGGGCTCGATCCCCGCGCTCCACACCTCGACCCGGTCGCCGCCCAGGGCGCGGGCCAGCCCTTCCGCCATCTGGCTGCGCGCGGAGTTGCCCGTGCAGAGAAAGAGGATGCGGTCCATGGCTCGATGCTACGCCGGGGGACAGCAGTCCGACGCGCAGCAGGGGACGCCGGCCTTCGGCTCCTCGGCGCGTGGCGTCGCCTGCGCCTCCTCGATGTCGTGGTTCACGCAGTAGACCTCCCAGCGCACGCCGTCGGGGTCCTCGACCCAGAACTTGTCCTGGTTGGCGTGGCAGCAGTCGACGCCGTTTTCTACCACGACGCGCAGGCCGGCCTTCCTGACGCGCGCCAGCTCCGTCTGCACCGCCTGCGGCGAGTCGACCTGGACGCCCATGTGGTTCACCGGCCCGGCGGGATTCGCCCCGTGGCCCTGCGAGAGGGCCAGGTTGATGGGGCCCAGCGCGGGCAGGAACTTCGCGTAGCCCGGCTTGTCCTTCACCGGCAGCGCGCCGAAGAAGCTGGCGTAGAAGTCCTTGCTCTTGTCGAAATCCGAGACCTGCATGTGGACGTGGACCTTGGCCGACATTTCGTTACCTCCTCGAGGGTCAGCAGCAGGCGGTCAGGAGCCGCACCAGCTCCATGGCCGTGTCCCGCCGGACCGAGTAATAGATGAACCGCTCCTCCCTGCGGCTCTGCACCAGCCCGGCGCGCCGCAGGACGTCGAGATGGTGCGAGAGCGTGGGGCCCGGGACCTTCAAGGCCTCCTGGATCTCGCCCGCCGGGACCTCGCCGCCCTTGCGCACCAGGAAGAAGAAGGCCTGGAGCCGGGACAGGTGGGCCAGGGCCTTGAGCGCCTCCACGTGCTGGGGGCGGGCGGACAGGGCGGCCATGGGCAGGGGCCGGAGCTCCCGTTTCATATTTCGAAATATATGGAAATATGGAAGGGTTGTCAAGCCCTTGTTTCAGGGCGTCCAGCCGAGCTGCGCCAGGGTCTCCCGGAGCAACGGGCTGTCCAGGGCCAGGGGAGGCAGGTAGGAATCGAGCCGGGTGCGCCGCCACCAGGCGCGGCCGTCCTCGCCGCGCCGGACGAACTGGTAGCGGTAGAGCTCCGCCCGGATGTAGCGGGGCGGCGCGCGCCGGAAGGGGCCGTCGGCCATGAGGGAGAGGACCGCGGGGTCGCCGCGCAGGAGCTTGTCCACGAGGTGCCACAGCCAGGGCTCGTACTCGGCCCGGGACATCGCCGCGAACCACATCTGCCAGTCCAGGCGGTGGTGGTAGGGGGAGACCACGCATGGCCGCCGGTTCGCGTCGCCCGGCTTGCATTTGAACTCGTAGTCGATCCAGCGCGCGCCTTCGCCGGGCTCCGCGTCGTAGGTGCCTTGAAGGACGATCTCGTCCCGCTCGCGCCCGACGCTGCCGAAGGCCCCGTACGTGTTCACGAGCTCGAAGGGATCGAAGGTGGCGTTCATCATCTGGCCCGCGGACAGCATGTTCAGCACCGGGTTGACGCTCAGCACGCCGATCACCACGGCCAGCGCGCGCTCGGCGAAGCGGCGGGAGGGGGCCGCCTCCACGTGGGCGAGCTCAGCGGCACGCGCGCGCAGGCCCGCGGGCAGGAGCCGCGCCCAGAGGGGGTCGTCCAAGCAGGCCACGCAGATCGCGATCGTGAGCCAGTTCAGGAACGACAGGTTGCCGCTCAGGATCAGCAGGAACTGGAAGGCGATGAGCAGCGCTCCCGCGAGGTGGCGGATCTTCCTCGGGCCGAACACGAACCAGGGGACGACCAGTTCCACGAAGTGGTTGAACAGCACCTCGCCGCGATGGAACCACTCCGGCATCTGGTGCAGGTAGAAGCTCAGCGGGTTGGGCAGCGGCTGCGTCTCGTAGTGGTAGAGCATGCAGGTGAGGTCCCGCCAGCAGGGATCGCCGCGCAGCTTGATGAGGCCGGCGCCGAACATCAGGCGGAAGGCCAGCCAGCGCAGGAGGACCATCACGATCGTGGACGGCGGGGTCTTCCGCGGGAAGGGCCGGGGGTCCAGGAGCGGGCACAGGAAGATGGCCAGGAAGCCGGTCTCGAGCAGCAGCATCTCCCAGCCGTAGCCGTAGAAGAGCTGGCCCACCCGCTCGTCGGGCTCTCCGTTGAGGTTGATGTCGTAGTAGAAGAGCTGGCCCACGTGGACGTAGGACATGTACAGGATCCAGAGCGCGGCGAGGAGGGGCGCGTTGGCCAGGCCGAGCAGCACGCAGGCCGAGAGCGCGGCCCCGACCCACGCGCCGGCCGCGAACGCCGTGTCCGACGCGTCGAGCCAGAAGAGCGTGGGCAGCCTCAGGAACGTGGTCAGCCCGCCGCCGTACGCGCTGCGGACCGCGCGCAGGAACTGCGGGGCGGGCAGGAGCCCGTGCTCCCCGGCCAGGAGGAGTCGCCCGTGACCGTCGAGCCGAACTTCGGATAAATGAACCGGCTCGCGGGGACGTTCT
>DAINRN010000061.1:9082-11134 GCA_036741815.1 Acidobacteriota bacterium | reverse complement strand
GGGACCTGGCGGTCGACGGATGGGCCTTCAGCAGCCTCGGCGTCGCGCCGGCAGTCGTGCCCGCGACGGTGAGTGGGAGTCCCGGCGCCGCGGAGCCCTTCACGGCCCCGGTTCCGGGGACATGGCGGCGCGGCCGGACCGAGCTGTGGCGGCAGGCGATCGCCATGTGGCGCGACCATCCCCTCACGGGTGTGGGCCCGGACAACTTCCGGTGGGTCCATGCCACGTACGGGGGCTGGCCACGGGGCGTACCACACGACACGCTGACCCCGGCGAACAACGCGTTCCTGGAGACGGCCGCGACCACGGGGACCCTGGGTCTGGTGGCGTTCTTCGGCATGTTCGTGGCGACGGCGCGGTACGCGCTGCGCGGCCTGTCGCGTGCCCCCCGGGGCTCGCGCGAGGCCGTGTGGGCCGCCGTGCTGTTGGCGCTGACACTCGGGATCGCCGCCCACGGCGTCGTCGATTCGTTCCTGGGCTTCACGGGTCACTATTTGTTCTTGGCCCTAGTCGTGGGGGCAACCTCATGTTCGGGTGGGAGCACCGGCGCGGAGCCAACCCCGGCTGCAGGGTCAGCTCCTGGCGGCGGTCCCGCCGGCATCCGGGAGTAGCGCGACGATGCGGCTGCGCCCGCTTCTCGGCCGGCTGGCGCTGGCCCTCGCCTCCGGCGGGCTGGTGATCGGCGCGATGGAGGTCGGCCTCCGCCTCGACGGCTACCACTTCTCACCCGTCGTCCTCGTGTCCCGCAGAGGGGCGGCGGACCTCCGCGCGTTCCATGTCGAGACCGATCCCCTCACGGTCTTCGACCCCCAGCTCTTCTGGCGCCCCAACCCCGCGCGGTGGGCCGAGATGGACGCGCAGGGCTTCCGCAGCCTCCGCGCGGGCGGGCCGGGCGAGCTGCTGATCGTCGCCATCGGCGACTCGAACACCATTGGGGCACTCGGCCCCGGGGAGTATTGGACCGCCGACCTGCAGGTCCTGCTGGATCGCAACACGCCCCCCCGGCCCGTGCGGGTGCTGAACGCGGGCTGCTTCGGCTGGACATCCCTCCAGGGCTTGCGGCGTGTTCAGCAGGTGTTGCCGCTGCGGCCGGCGGTGGTCCTGTTCAGCTTCGGGGCCAACGACGCGCACCGCGTGGGCGGCACGGACGCGGAGTACGCGCGCCGGGCCGCATGGCTGCGCCGGTTGAACTGGTCGCGCCTCGCCCCCCCGGTCGCCCACAGGCTCTGGACCCTGCTCGACGACAGACGTCCGGCCCACCTCCGCCCGCGGGTGAGCGTGGCCGAGTACCGCCGGCACCTCCAGGAGTTCGTGGGGATGGCGCGTGCGCACGGGGTGACACCCGTCCTGCTCACGCGCCCGTACGTGGGCACCTCTGCCGACCCCGACCAGTGGCTGGCGTCGGCCCCGCAGTACCGCAAGGCGACCCGCGAGGTTGCGGCCGAGATGGGCGCGGCGTGCATCGACGTGTACCAGGCCTTCTCGCACGCCCCGCACCTGTTCGAGGACGAGTCGCACTACAACCGGGCGGGTCGCCACCGCATGGCCGCCCTCCTGTTGCGTTACCTGAAGGACGCGGGCTACGTGCCGACCGACCATGCGTACGAAGCGGCCCTGGAGCCGGGTCGCGTTGCCGACACGCGCCCGGAGCTCGGAGCGGGCTGGTGGGTCGCCGAGCCCTGGGCCGAACGGGGTTGGGGCCGCTGGACGTCCCGCAAGGCGGTCCTGCGCCTGGAGCGCCGAGAGAACGAGGACCGGCTGGATGTCGAGCTGACCTTGTTCTCGCCTCATAACCTCACCACCGGCCGCATCGAGGTCAATGGCCAGCCGCTGGCGGCGATCGCGGGGCCCAACGGCCCCTGGCGACAAAGTCTGGACGTGGCCTCGGTGCCCGGGAAGGAGCTGGTCGTGCGCTTCCTGACCGATCACCTGGACGGTGACCGCTACTTCCGGATCACGCGCCCCGATCACAACCTCGATCGAGCGCGCGCGCAGCTGCGCCTCGCCGACGAGATGCTCGCGGCCGAGCACGAGCTGCGCGTGGTATTCGAG
>DAINRN010000061.1:8727-9072 GCA_036741815.1 Acidobacteriota bacterium | reverse complement strand
TACGTGCCACGCGAGCTGTCCCCCGGATCACGGGATGCCCGCGCCCTGGGCGTCTTCGTGCATGTCGTCCGGCTCCGGAAGAGTCGTCCGATCGCGCGCTAATGGCTGCGCAGGCGGCGCAGCAGGTAGTACTCGTTGACGGGGCGGTCGTCGGACAGGGCGGGGGCTCCGGGGGCGCGGTTCAGCAGCTCGTCCAGGGCGACCTCCTGATCGAGCACGATGGCGATCTGCTCCACTGGTTCTACGAGCAGAACCTGGTGCCGGGGACCGATCTCGAGGTCCGCCGCGTGGATGCCGCCGCGGGGCAGCTGACCGTCGCCATCGGTGGCGAGGAGCGCGCCATCG
>DAINRN010000061.1:5770-8717 GCA_036741815.1 Acidobacteriota bacterium | reverse complement strand
GGCGCCCGGACCCCATTCCAGCAAGTCCTCGACGGCCGCGGGCGGAAGGCGGCTGGCCAGCTCTGCGGCGGTGTGCGGCGGGAGCCGGCGATCGCTGCCCAGGTAGTGGATGCCGACGCCGCCCAGCGAGCGGAAGGCCCGCACGTGGCGGAAGGACTGGGCGATGGCCCGCGTGAACGACGAGAACACCAGACCGTCACCGGCGGGCACCCACTGCTGGAGCACCCCACCCGGGCGCAGGCGGCGGGCGGCCAGCTGGTAGAACTCGCGCGAGTAGAGCAGGCTCGATCCGGCCGCCTCCACCGGCGGCGGCGGATCGATGGTGATGGCGTCATACTGCTCGTCTGTGCGCTCCAGGAAACGCCGCCCGTCGTCGATGACGATGTGGGAGAGAGGCGAGCGCGCCCGCAGGGGGCCGTCGGGATGGAAGAAGCCGAAGAGGTGGGGCACGCTGGGCACCAGCTCGACAGCCGTGGTCTCGATGCCCCAGGAGAGGAGCGAGCGGAAGCTGGTGCCCATACCGAAGCACACCACCAGGCCCCGCTGCGGGGGGGCGTCCAGGAAGGCCAGGGGCAGATGGGCCATGAGCTTGGTGATGGGAGTGAGCACGGTCATGCCCTCCCCGTTCACCAGCAGTAGCGCGGACGGGCCCGCACCGCTCGCGATCACGGTGGCGGCGTGGTCGCGCAGCACGACGCGGACCGGGAAGAGGGTGGCGAAGTCGCGGGTACCGACGAGGAGTATCAATGACCCGGCCACCGCCGCCACCCAGAGCGCCCGGCCGCCGCGCTTCCCCCGCGCGAGGCGGACGGCGCCCCGGCCGGCGAAGAGGGGAAGGGTCAGCGCCACCAGCGTGCCGCGCTCGCCCAGCCATGGGAGTAGCACGAAGCCGGCCAGCAGGGGGCCCACGATGCCTCCCACCACGTTCAGCGCGTAGGCCCCGCCCGCGCGGCCGGCCTCCCCTTGCGACCAGCGGTCGAGCAGCCAGGGCGTAACGAATCCCAGTGTGGCGCACAGCGGGGCGATGCCCAGGGCGACGCGCGCGGCGCCCGAGAGCAGGTTCGACGGCATGGGCAGACGCGGGTCGGCCGCCACCAGGGGCAGCAGCGCGCCGAACGCCAGAGCCGGCCAGAGCCAGGCGAGGGACCGCTCGTCGTCCTCGAGCTGCTGTCGGCGTCGTTGCCAGAGCCGATAGGCGGACGACCCCGCGAACGTGGCGATAAGGTACAGCGCGACGATCGACGCGAAGGCGTAGACCACGGTGCCGACGTAGGGGGTGAACTGACGCACCCACACCACCTCCATGCCCATGCTCGACAGCCCGGTGATGAAGAGCAGCCGCGGCATCGGCTGCATCAGCAGGGGCGCAGCGCCTGATGGGCCGGGGCTGGCGGCGTTCGTCGCGTCCCCGGATTCCGGCGACGGCGCCGTCCGCTCGAGCCGCAGGCTCATGCCCCAGGCCGCGGCCGCGAGCAGCGCGTTAAGCGCCGCGGCCAGGAGCGCCGTCCGACGGAAGCCGAGCAGCTCCACGAGCACGAAGGCCGCAGCCAGGGTGCCCAGCGCGGCCCCCAGCACGTTCGCAAGGTAGAGATAACTGAACGATCGCGACGAGCGCTCCGGGCTCGCCCGGCGGATCGCCCACATGGCCAGAGGGAAGGTGGCCCCCATGCAGACGCAGGAAGGCAACAGCACGGCCGCCACCCACAGCCCGGAGACGAGGTAATGGGTCAGTGACCCCCAGGCCACGGTGGCGGTGCCTGCCAGCCAACTCCGTCCGAGGGTCAGGCCCGCGGGCACGGCCGCGCCCGAGACCGCGATCAGCAGCTCGGCCAGCGCATACAGCTTGAGCGGCAACGCGCGGGATGCGTTCTCGCGCTGCGCGAGCCGGCCCGCGCCCCAGCTTCCCAGAGCGAGACCCGCCATGAAGGTGGAAAGCACGATGGAGACCATGGGGGCGGTCACGCCAAAGCCGGCCATGGCCAGCCGAAGCCACACCGTCTGGTAGACGAGGCTGCAGAATCCGGAGACCAGGAAGAAGGCGAAAAACCAGGCGATGTTCAAGGGGCCAGAGAGCCTAGCACGGGGGCGAAAGCGTCAGCCTGCGACCATCGCTCGCCTGACCCTGTCGTATCATCGTGCGGCTTATCCCGAGACGATCTGGTGAGGTTGGAGGATCTCTGCCGCCGGCGGCGGCTGCCTTGACGCCTGGGCGCGAGCGTGCGCTGCGGCGCGCGAGCCTGGCCGTGGGCACCCTGCTCGCGGTCCTTCTCGGAGAGGCCCTCCTGCGGGTCGCGGCGGCGTTGTCCGGGGAGGGTGTGGGCGACCTGGCGCGCACCGGGGAAGTCCCCGCGCCGCCCGTGACCGGTGACTGCCATCTCCAGCGCGAGCTCGCGCGAGGCAAGGCATATCGCCTCGTCGCCGAACTGGCGCCGTACCCGCGCCTGGGCCGGGCCCAGGCCATCGAGGTCCGCTATGGATCGGAGGTGATCGCGGTCTGGCATCCCCCCGACGCGCAGTGGCGCACCTGGACGGCGGAGGTGCCCGCAGCGCTGCCCACGGGGAGCGTCGACGAGGTGCAGTTCACCTTCGGGGCGGCCGCGAGGCCGTCCGACGAGGGCGCCAGCGCCGACACCCGGCGGCTGGCCGTGCTCTTCAGGACCATTCGCTTCGAGCCCACGGAGAGATGACGCCCACGCCGCCGATGCCTTCGACCGCGGATCCCGTGCGACGGCGACACGCCATCCTCGAGGTGCTCCTGGCGGTCGGGTGTCTCCACCTCTTCCTGCTCGCCCTGTTCCGGCGATATCCGCCTCCGTTCGAGTGGGTCGGCGGGAGCTTCCTTTCCGGTGTCTTGTTCGTCCTGGCCCTGGCCATCGCTCGGGTGTGGAGCGGGCGGGGCGCGCGGCGGGATGGGCTTTCCGTTCGGGAGCGGCTCTTGCCGGGGCGC
>DAINRN010000061.1:0-5760 GCA_036741815.1 Acidobacteriota bacterium | reverse complement strand
GGAAACCCTCGGAAAGCCGGGACTCCTGCTCCTGGGGTGTTTCCTGTTCGTGTTCTTTCTTCTGCAGGAGTACGGCGGGCGGCTCGGCAACGACGGCGTCCTGCTCTACAGCTACACACGGTCGCTCGTGATCGACAAGGATCTGGACCTCACGAATGAATTCCAGGAGTTCATTCCCGAAAAGCACCAGTACCTCGCACGCTCCGCACGGTTGGCGGGGACGCGGCCGGATGCGGGGAACGAGCTGGCACCGGCCCTCTTCTGGTTGCCGTTCTTCGTGGCCGCGCACGTCCTGGTGAACATGGGGATGGCTTCCGAGGCGGACGTCCCTGCCGACGGCTACGGCTATCCGTACGTGAATGCGGTGTGCCTGGGAAGCCTGGTCTGGGCCTTCTGCGGTGTGGTCCTCTCCTACCGGATGGCGCGGCGGTATTTCGAGCCGGCCTTGTCCGCCGTCGGTGCCGTGACGCTCTGGCTGGCGTCCCCGCTTTTCTGGTACACGGTTCACGAGCCCTCGATGAGCCACGCCACCTCCACCGCGGCCGTGGCGATCTTCCTCTATTGCTGGCTTCGCGCTCGCGACAGCGGTGGGCGCGTCGCCTGGGCCGCGGTGGCTCTCGCGGCCGGTCTCATGCTCTCGGCACAGCGCTACAACATCTTCTACCTGGCCGCTCCGCTCTTGACCCTCCTCGGGCGTCTTCGTGGCGCGACCTTCTGGCGGGATCCGGCCCGGCAGCGCAGAGCGTACCGTGTCGTTGGACTCGGCCTGCTCGTTCTTGCGATCTCGTCCGCGCCGCTGTGGGTCTACAACCTCGTCGTGAGTGGTTCCGTCCTCAGGGAGGCGGACCGCCCGTCGGTAGCGCTCACGTACTGGAACCGGCCTTTCGTGACCCAGTTCCTCTTCTCGACCAATCATGGCTTCTTCTCATGGACCCCGGCCGCCTACCTTTCGGTCATGGGTCTCGTCGCTCTGCTGCGGCGCCAGAGGGCCGTGGCCGGGGTGCTGCTCTCCACGCTGGGCTTCGGCGTCTATGTCCTGAGCAGCACCTGGGACTGGCATGCGGGCTCCGGGTTTGGAAGCCGTCGCCTCACCGAGGCCTACCCGCTTCTCCTGATCGGGTTTTGCAGCTTCCTCGATGTTGTTCGGAACGCACGCTGGACCCTGACGGGCCTGGTATGCCTGTCCCTGGCCGCCTGGAACTTCGTGCTGGCGGGGCAGGTGCGGCGGGGAGAGATCCCGCCGATCGACACCTTTCCCTTCGCCGAGGTCGCGTCTCGAGGCGTCGCGCGCGTCTACGAAAGGGTGGGCCATCCCTCGGGCATCCCCGCCAACTGGATCTTCGCCTGGGTCTATGGCGTGGACCCGGAGCGTTTCGACACCGTGTGGGGACATCGCGCTTACCACAACCTGACCATCGACGTGGGCAGCCCGGCGGATCGGTCCTTCCTCGGAAAAGGCTGGTCCGTCGATGAGCGGGGCGCTTCCGGTGAGACATTCCGATGGTCCGAGGGTTACGAGTCCTCGTGGTTGGTCCCTCTCTTCGAGCCCTATGGCTATCGCCTCCGCCTGACAGGTAGAGCCAGCCGCGAGGACGAGCCCCAGCGGGTGGCGGTGGAGGTCAACGGATCGCGGGCCGGGATCTTGACGCTGCAGCCGCGGGATACGGTCGCCGAGACCGTCATTCCAGCGCGGCTGTGGAGAGCCGGTCTCAACGAAATCGTCTTCCGGTACAGCTACATCGTTCGGGCCGACACCATCCACGGTGGCTCCGATGCGCGGATGATCGGCCTCCAGCTCAAGCGGCTGGAGCTGCAGATCCTGAAGGACGAGCCGTGAGCGGCCGCGGGGACGGGTTGCTCGGCGGGCGGAGCTACCTGGAGAGGTATCCTCGCAGCCGCGCGGCGAGGATCTCCGCGGCCAGGCGGTGGCCTTCCGTGTTGGGATGCCACGCGTCGTGCCAGCCGGGAGGGTCCGGCAGCTTGAGCGTCTCCGGATCGTGGCCGGCGTAGGCCTCGACGAGGTCCACGGGATGCAGGCCCGCATGCCGGGCCATGTCCGCCAGGTCGGCGTGCACGTTCGCCAACGAGTACGTCTCGAACCGCCCGCCCTGCTCGAACACGGGGTGGATGGCGAAGACGACGGGCACGCCCTGTGTGCGTGACCAGGTCCCGATCTTCTCCAGGTCCGCCCCGATCCCCTCGCGGTACACGCAGTGCAGTCGCGCGTGATACTCCGCGCGGCAATCCAGTGCCTGCCACGCTTCGCGGAGGAGGAACAGCCCTGAGGCGACGAGGTGCGCCAGGTGCGAGCGGGGCGCGTAGTGGTAGAGGCCCAACTCTCCGCTCGGGTTGTGGAAGAGGGGATGGGCGGGATCGTTGAGAACGTAGCTCCACAGGACGGCGGCGGGCTGGTAACGCGACGCCTCAACCGCGAGAACGCGCAGCTCCTGGCCCGTCGAATAGCCGGCGCGGGCCAGCAGGACGACCTCGACCGCCGGCTCCGCGGCGCCCGCGTTGAGGATCCGCTCGAGCTGCTCGGGGAACGCATTCTCCCGACCCACACCGACTCCCTGAGCCACCGAGTCGCCGATGACGACCAGCCGCCGCACGCCGGGCGGGGCGGGGACGGCGTGCTCCTCGTCGAGAAAGCCGCGGGAGTTGGCGCCGCACCGCCCGGGCGTCACCTCGTAGACCAGGGCGGGGTCGGCAGCGGGCCGGGTGCAAAGGGAGCGCGTGGGATCTCGCGCGCGCAGGCTTGCACGGGTGCGCTCGTGGAGGACGCGCAGGCCGAGCTCGAGGGCCAGGGCCGCCAGCAGGATGGGCAGGGGCAGGAGCAGCCAGCGGGTGATCCTTGGCATCGGGGAGGACGTCACATGCTAGCCGGAATCGGGGACACCCCCGCATGTACAATCCCCGCCATCGCGATGACCGTCGCCAGGGAGCGCCTGCGCACGACCCCGGGCACGGCCGGTGCGCTCGCGCTCGGCGCTCTCGCCCTGGGGTTGCTGATCGTCCACGGCGCCTTCTACGCCCAGGACACCGGGCCGCCGGTGTGGGACGAAGCGCTCCACCTCCTCGTGGCCGCGCGCGTCCACGACGTCCTGTCCGCTCCCTCCCGCGAGACGGGCGAGGCGTTGCGGGAGGCCTCGAGCTTCTACCCACCGCTCTACCATGCGGGCGTGGGCGCGCTTTTCTGCCTGGTCGGGCTGTCGCCGCTGGGCGCGCGGCTCGTCAACCTCGCGCTGCTGGCTGTGCTCGGGTGGGGGACTTTCCGCGCGGGCGCCGCCCTTCTCGGCGTGCGGGCCGGTGCGCTTGCCGCCGCCCTGGTCGTGACGTTCCCGGTGGTCACCCGGCTCGCGCGCATGGCCATGACGGACCTGGGCCTGGCGGCGTGGACGGCCGCGGCCGTGGGCTGCCTGCTGTCCACCGAGCTTCGCTCTGGGCGCGACGCCACGCGCCTCGGCCTGCTCCTCGGGGCGGGGCTCCTCACGAAGTGGACTTTTCCCGCGTTCGTGATCGGCCCGCTTGCCGTCTGGGCCATCACCCATGGACGCTCCGCGCCCGCGGGAGGGCGGGAACGGGCGCGGCTGGCCTGGGCGACCGTGCTGGCCGTGGCGGTAGCGGTCCCCTGGTACGCGGCCAACGCACGCGTGATCTTCGAGCGTGGGCGCTTCCTGGCCGGCCTGGGACAGACGCAGGGGAACCCTCACGGCTGGACCTGGGCCAATCTCCTTGCCTATCCGCGAACCATCCTCGCCACGTTCGTGTCGGCTCCGGCACGCTGGCTCCTGCTGGGGTCCGCGCTGGCCGGTCTCATCTGCCTGGCGAGCAGACGCTCACCGCGCGCGCCGCAGGCGGAGGAGAGGGCTCCGCGCGTCGGCGCGAGCGTCGCCGTCGCGCTGGTGTCCTCCTGGCTGATCGTGCCCTACGTGGCCATGACCGCGATCAGCAACAAGGACCCGCGCTTCGTGCTACCCCTCGTCGCGCCCCTGGCCGTGCTCTGCGCCTGGGGCTTGCTCGCCATCCCCGGCCGCGCGCCGCGGGTCAGCGTCGCGTGCGCACTCTTCGCCTACCTGGTCGCTCTTCATGTGCTGGCCGTCCTGCCCGAGCCCCGGCGGCAGCGCCCCTTGTCGTGGCTGGCCTGGGCTCCCATCCTGGAGGAGACGATGCGCTCGGACCTGCAGAACCTCGCGCGCCCTCCGGACCCGGGGTGGCCGGCCACGGAGATCGTGGATACGATCCGCTCGCGGCTCACTCCCGTCGCCCCGTACGCGTCCCTGGAGGTCGTACCGGACCTCGAGACGGTCAACCCGAACTCCCTCGCCTGGCTCGCTCGTCGGGGCGGCTACCGGCTGGATGCGCACCACCCGTGGCACGTGGCGGAATTCGATCTCCAATCCTGGGAGTACGTGCTCATCAAGCCCGAGGGAAGCCAAGGGGCGTCACACACCACGCTCGCCAGCGACGCCCTCACCCGACGCATCCTTGGCGGACCGGAAGCCTTCCGTGTCGTGGAGGAATTCGTGGGCCCCGAGGCGCAGTCGCTCGTGCTGCTCCGCACCTTGGCCAGCCTGCCCCCGGACCACTTGCGTGCGAGCGTGATCGACCTGGCGTCACCGGCCAGCCGCTGGCATCTCGGTGACGGGTGGGGACGCCTGGAGCCGGCAGGGCGCTGGGGTTTGGGCCGCCGAGCGGTCGTCCGCATCCAGCTGGAGGCCGGGCGGGCCTACCGGATGGAGGTGGACCTGGCTCCCTTTTCCAGGCTGGCGCGACCGCAGCTTGTGACCGTGCGCTATGGAGACACGGTGGTGGCTGGGTGGCGACTCGCCGACGCGGGCGGAGGAGTCTTCAGCGCGGAGGTCCCGTCGCCGCTGCCTACGGGAGGAATCGACGAGGTCTCCCTGGCCTTCGCGGAGCACGCCCGCCCCGCGGACCTGGGCCTGAGCGGCGACGAGCGACCGCTGGCGGCCTTCGTCCGCCGGATCCGGTTCCACCCCCGCTAGGCCAGCCGCCCGTCGATCCGCTTCTAGGGGCGCAGGACCAGTCCCTGGACGATGAGGGTGGACCGGGCCCCCACAGCGGGCGGCGGGAAGTCGACGATCCCGCGTACGGTGAGGACGCGACCCCCGAAACGTGAGACGTCGAGCGCCACCTTCTCGCGGCCCGGCCCGCGGCGAAACGCGTGGAGCATCTCTCCGTCGACCTCGAAGCGCCCCGAGGTGAGCGGGGCCTCCGTGCTGAAGTCCACCTCCAGGAAGCGCTCGCCGGCCGGGCGGACCAGCCGCACCGCCTCGCCGGGGCCTTCCAGCCAGGCCGCGTGGAGCAGCACGCCCAGGGTGCGCTCGTCGCCGCTCCCGGGATCGTGCGCGCGGGGCTGGAACGGCGTGTGCACGCGCAGGCGCACCTCCACCGGCCGTCCCTCCTTCCCGCGGCACGCGAACGACAGCAGACGGCGCGCGTTCCCCTCGTCGAACCCGCCGATGGGCCGGCCGTCGACAGACAAAGCACCTCGGGTGCGACCCGAAGGGTTCTGGAACCGTACGTCCAGCCAGAGCGTCTCGGCGTGTCTAGGGAGCGTCAGACGCCAGACCGCCTCCTCTTTCGTCCATCGGCCGGCGCCGTCGGGCCACTGCTCGTGTCCCCAGAAACCTGAGACCAGCGCGGGATGGTCGTCCGGGACCGCGCCCATGTCCAGGCCTTCCGGCGATAGCGCGGTCAGGAGCCGGACCTTATGCAGGAAAATCCCCAGCAAGCGCTTGT
>DAINRN010000060.1:1462-11233 GCA_036741815.1 Acidobacteriota bacterium | reverse complement strand
AGTCGTGCGCACGCAGATGGCCTCGATCCTCCAGAGCCAGCGCCAGCAGAAACGCCAGGTACTGCGGCGAGTGCAGCGCGGACGACAGGCGGAAGTGTCCCTCGAGCAGCGCGCCCCGCTCCTTGAGCAGGCCCAGCAGGTCCTCGGCCATGACGCCACTGTAGCCTCGGACCGTCGCGATCGGCAATGGGACCCGTTCGTGGCGGTGGCCGGGCCCCGTCCATCGGCCCTCGCAAGTGCTCGCGGGATTTCGGCAATACTCCCGCTTCTCGCACCGATGGGGCCCCGCATGCGCTCGGACTCCATGAGGCGGCGCAAGTCACTGACCCAACGCAGACTCGTCGCTCGAGAGCATCCCGTCCTCGCCTGGCCTCGTGTTTGCCTCATGTTCGAACGGGACCATGGGAGACGTGCAGGCCCTCGAGAGGGCCGGGAGGACGGATATGACAGCCGCCGCAGAGGCCCTCGAGCCACCGCAGGCCGTGCCGGTGCCGGACGGCGACTTCTACGAGGTCACGGAAACGCCGAGTCCGGACGGAAGGGCGGTCTTCTGTGTACCGCAAGCCGACGGGTGCGGTGAGTGAGGCCCGTGCGCTTCCCAGCTCAGGGTCGGGCCACGGGCCGCGCCTTCAACGCCGGCGCAGGGATCCGTGGACCGGCATAGGCGGCAACCGTCCCGAAGCGGCGCCCGGCCTCCCAATCGTCCCGCGCCGCCACGATCTCCTCGGGAGTGCGGGCCACGAAGTTCCACCACATGAGGATGGTCTCGCCGAAGGGCGCGCCTCCCAGGAGAAAGGCCCGGAAGCCCTGGGCATCGCCCTCGAGAACCAGCTCAGGGCGACCACAGCCGAGGTAATACAGCGTGTCGATGGCAAGGGGCGCGCCGTCGAGCCGGCAGCCTCCCTGCAGCGGCACGAGCGCATGCTCGAAGTCGGGCGCGAGGGGCAGGACGAGCTGCCTATCGGGCTCTCCGGCCACGTCCGCGCCCACGATGGGAGAAAAGGCGCGGGCGGGCGATCGCACGCCGCCCAGCTCCCCCAGGAGCACGGTCGCGCGGCCACCTTCGCGCCTCATCACCGGAAGGCCCCGATGCTGTTCGAAGGCGGGCGCCGTCTCTCGGCTCGCTCCGGGAAGGGCCACCCAGAGCTGCAGGCCGCGGAGCCGGCCCGTGTTCTGCGGCGCCGTCTCCTCGGCGTGCGCGATGCCCCGACCGGCCGTCATGAGGTTGAGGACGCCGTGGCCGGCCGTCCCCTGCAGCCCGAGGCTGTCGTTGTGGACGACTTCGCCTTCGAGCAGCCAGGACACCGTCTGCAGCCCGATGTGGGGATGGGGAGCGACGTCCATGGGTTTGCCCGATGCGAAGGTCAGCGGACCATAGGAGTCCAGGAAGCACCAGGGGCCCACGAGCCGCCGCTGGCTCCTCGGCAGCAGGCGGCGAATGGGGAGGCCTGCGACGTCGGTCAGGCGGCCGGGCAGACCTTCGACGATCGGCGATGAGCTCGGCTCGCTGACGCAAGGCTCGGCGTCTTCAACCGGCGATAGGTTGCTCATCGGGTAGCCTCCTCAGGCCAGCCGCGTCTGGATTTCGATCTCGGACGTGAGCGTGCGGTGGACCGGGCACTTGTTCGCGATCTCCAGCAGCCGCGCGCGCTGCGTCTCGTCGAGGTCTCCCACGAGCTCCACCTCCCGCTCGATGCGGTCGAGCTGCCCCTCGCGAGTCTCGCACGTCTCGCAATCGACGGCGTAGATTTTCGAATGCCTCAGCCGGACCGTGACCGCCCGCAGGGGCCACTGCTTGCGTCGAGCGTAGAGGGCGAGGGTCATCGAGGTGCAGGAGCCAAGGGCGCACAGCAGGAGGTCGTACGGGTTCGGTCCCGCATCCGTCCCGCCGGCCGCGAGGGGCTCGTCCGCAGTGAGTCGGTGGCGGCCCACCGTGATGTCCTGGGCCAGACCGCTGGCATCGCCCGTCACGATCACCGTTCCCACTCTTCGCCCCCTCTCCTCCGTCCGGAGAGCGCCACCGGGTCGCTCGCGGGGAAGGTCAACTCGAGAGCCTCGTCGAGGCGCCTGTCGTCGTCGCCATGGTCGTCGTCTGGCTTGTTCTCAGCGTCGCTGGCCTTTGGAATCCACTCACTCATCGTTCGTCGGCGGTTCGCGCAGGACCATGATCCGCACGCCGAAGCGGTGGCGTGACGGCCCTAGAACGAGAGGCGAAGCCAAGGCCTGCCGGCCACCGAGTCGTCGTCCACCCCATGGCCCTGACGAGGTTTGCTGGATCGTTCGGGAGGCGATCGGCCTCGCACGCGAACGCGTCAAGGCCGCGGCGGAAAGCCCTCCAGCAGCTTGTCCACCGCCGCCTTGATCTGTTCGGCGATCTCGTTGGGTCCGTATCTCATGACGCGGGCCACCTGTCCGCGCCAGACGGCCTTCTTCGAACCCGCGTCCAGCATCTCGATGACCAACGATCCCTTCTGGGAGTACTGAAGTCCGGTGGGTGGGGCCGCGGTGCCGAGCGGGGCGAGCGCGATCTCCGTCGTATGCGATGCGTGATACGCCACGAGGAGCGTGGCGTTGCTGTCGACCCGGGAGAGGCCGCGCGCGGCCAGGCCCTTCTCGATGGCCTCCCGGACCCGGTTGTCGTTCACCGGGTTCATCGCGTGGGTCACTCCTTCATGCCAGCTCCAGGTCTTGTACTTCGAGAAGTCCACCTGATGGTCGTATTCCACTTCCCCGGACGAACCAGAACCGGCCGCCGCCACCAGCAGCAGGAGACTTGCCAGCATCCTCACGTATCACCGCCTTTCCTGTTTTACGCTTTGCACGGTCTGCTCCGTCCCCGTGGACCGTAGCAACGTCGAGGCCTCGAGCGCCATGGTGGTAGAGATGGTGCTTGCGAATGTAGTCGAGGTGCCGCCATCGAACGCGATGGTAGTGTACGCCTCTACTGTCTCAAGACGACGTCCGGCGCGCGTTGCGAACCAGCCAATCCAGGCTCATGCGGCTCGTGCTGCCCTGCGTCTCGTTGTCGAAAGCGTGGTCCGCCTCGCGCAGCGCCCGCAGGTAGAAGCGGTACGTGGGCCCGTCCGCGCGTCCCAGGAAGCGGCGGACCGCGTCGAAGGCCGCAGCCACGCGCACAACCAGCCCTGGAGCCGTCCGTGGGCCGGAGCCAGGCGTACGAGCCGGTCTTCTTCGCGTCGCGGAGCGCGGCGGCGGCCTAGTCGAGCGACCGGCCCATCCCGGCGTGGATGCGCGGCCCCCGAAGCCGGCGACAGGAGCCGTCGCGGCTGAGCGCCTCGATCGACGCTTCACGCAGGCGGCCCCGGATCCGTTCGAGCACTCGTCGCCGGCCGGCCAGCCCACGTTGTCGTTGACCCACTTCAGGATATCCGTAGACCACGGCGCTGGCCTTGTTTCTCCGCCCGCCACGGCTTCGCCGCCCTTTGGACAGGATTTAACGTCTCCATCACACCACCGCCACGTCCGCCAGGTAGTTTGCTGGGCTGTTGGACGGAGGAAGCATGAGCATGGACAGCGACGGACCCGAGTTCGAGGCCGCTTATCCAAGCCGGTCCCGGGCAGGCATGGCTTTCGTTCCCGTGGAGGGCCCCCTGCAGGCTCCGGTGTGCCGGGAGCTGCGGGACAAGGTCGAGGCCCTGCTCCGCCGAGGCCAACGGTCGCTGGTCATCGACCTCACTCGCGTCTCGGACCTGGACGCCGCCGGCATCGGGGAGCTGGTCCACCTGTACGGTCGGGCGCGGGCGGCCAACGCCACCCTGCGGATCGTCCACGCGGGGAAGCACGTCTGCCAGCTGCTCCGTAGAGCCGGCCTCGTGGACATCCTCAGCGCCGAGTCTTGCTGCGAGGAAGGATGCGCGTGAGCCTTCAGCGCGCCTGCGGCTCGACCACGCGCCGCCAGGTCTCCAGCAGCAGGCGCGTCACCTCGCCCGAAGGCGGCTCGGCCACCGCGGGGACGTCGAAGCTCAGCCCGAACGGCTTCAGCCTGTTCCAGGGATTCTCGGGATCGCTGCCCAGGACCTTCACCTCGGGGTTGGCGGGCCGGAAGCCGAAGCCCAGGGCGCGGCTCTGGATCGCGGGAGAGAGCAGGAACTCGCGCAGCTCCCGCGCGGCGGTCCGCTGCTCCGGGGTCACCCACGATCCCTTCAGGACCACGAACGGGTGGTTGGACCACAGGGTGGGCTTCGGGTAGTAAACGGCCAGGTTCCCCCACCTCCCCTGCGCCGCCGCCATGTCCGAGATGGCCACGCTCTCGTAGTTCCAGATGAAGTCGTACTTCGAGGGGCCGTAGAGGATCATCTCGCGCATGTAGGTCCCCGACGACGCGCCGAACTTGCCGACCGCGGTCTCGATCTCCCGCAGCCACTTCTGGAATCCCTCATTGAGGACGTCTGCGGGCGTCAGGCCGGCGCGCTTCTTGTGGAAGCCGTAGGCCATCAGGATCACGGTCTGCAGGCCGGAGTTGGAGGTACTGGGAGCGGTGTGGCCGGGCTTCACGTAGCCCCAATCGGGGGAACCGCCGACGCCCATCCAGCCGCGGGGGTTGGTGGCCAGGGCGTGGATCACCTGCCAGCTCGTGGGGTCGCCGTGCGCGGCCTCCGCCATCACCTTGGCGCGCTCCTCCCACGCGATCATCACCAGCGGCGTCACCACCAGCGGCTCCGGAGCGAGGTCGCCGCTGCGCTCCACGATCGTGGTGCCCTTCTGGAGCGACCACTCGGTGTCCAACAGGTTCAGGGCGATCTCGTCCGCCGGCGACCATACGGTCGGGGTCTCGCGCCCCTCGGCGATGGCCCGCACCGCCTCGATGGTGCCCAGGCCCTTCAGCTCCACCTCGATCTCGGGCCGCTTCTTAGCGAACTCCTCCACCGCGGCCTTGAGCCACTTCTCCTTCTCGGTGCCGTACACCAGCCTGATCTTGACCGTGGCCCCGGGGCGCGGGGGAGCCACCGAGGCTCCGGGGGCGGGGGCCGGGCGCTTTGAGAACACGCCGTAACGGTTGAGCCCGTAGCCGAGGAGGGCCAGCCCGCAGAGCAGCATCAGCACCCGGCCCGCCCTGGTCATCTGTGCTCCCTCTAGAAGAAGGTGGCCAGCTCCGCGTACACCGCGCGGATGTCCTTCGGCGTTCCCGAGAAATAGGCCCCGCCGCCCGCCTCCGCCAGCTTCTGGAGGGCGGCCGTGTCCGCCTTCGCACCGTAGCCGATGGTGAACAGCCGTGGCCGCTCGCCCTCCGGAGCGCCTTCGCCCTCGGGGCGCTGCAGCATGCCCAGCAGCTCCGGCAGCTTCACTTTGCTGTCGGTGTCCTCGCCGTCGGTGAGGACCACGACCACCCGCGCCGTCCCTGGCTCACCGGGGGCGGGCTTGAAGCTCTGGAGCAGCGAATCGTAGAGCGCGGTGCCTCCCTGGGCGAACGAGGACTCGATGGCCCCGATGAGGCGAGCCCGCGAGCGCGACAGCGGCTCCGGGCGCTCGGACACCCAGTGGGGGGCGTTCGAGAAGAGCATGACCCGGGCCGCATCGGCGTCGGGCAGGCTCTCCAGGAAAAGGCGAGCCCCTTCCTTGGCCAGGCGCAACGGCTCGCCTTCCATCGAGCCCGACGTGTCGATCACGAACGTGATCGAGACCGGCCGCTTGACGCTCTCGAAACCTTCCAGGATCCGCCGGGTCACCTCCACCGGAGGGTTGGGCAGCACGTTCCTGGGCTGGCCGGGGTCAAGCCCGTGGGCGGCGTCGATGGGCGCGCCGAGGGCGATGGAAGGATCGGCGGGCCGGAATCCGAAGCGGCTCATGGCCGCCTGTTGCCGTTCCGCCGACAAGAGGTAGCGGCGGAACGCCTCCGCCCCTTCGCGCATCTCGGGCGTGACGGAGGGCAGGTCCAGGATGGCGTACGGGTGATCGGACCAGAACGTGCCTTCGCGCGGGTAGACGGCCACCACCGGAAAAGGCTTGCTCGCGTACCGCGGGTCGAGCGCGCTCTCCGCCACCAGGTTCTCGTAGAGGACGGCCGCGGAGAGGTAGGACGGCCCGCGCGTGAACATCTTCTCGGCGAAGAACCCCGTCGAGCGGCCGTAGTGCACCACCCGGCCCTGCACCCGGCGCACGAAGTCGGCCGCCCGGTCCACGTCCGCGGCCTTGAGGTCCCGCGCCTTGCCCGCGCCCGCGTAGGTGGCCGCGATCAGGGCCAGCGCTCCCGAGTTGCTGTAGCGGGGGTGCGTGTGGCCGAACTTGAAGACGCCCCATTCCGGGTGCTCGTAACGGGACCATCCCGCGCCGCTGGCCGCGAACTCCGCGACCTCCGCCCACCCGATGGGCTTGTCTGGCCAGCCCAGGGCGCGCGCCATCGGCTCCCACAGCGCGATCACGACCGGCGAGAGGACGATCGACGGGGCCTCGCCCGCGACTCGCGAGGCCGCGCCCGCCGCCGCGTGCGCCTCGGCCCAGCGGTCGTTGAGCAGGTCCACCATCAACGACGAGGCCGGCGACCACACGCTGATGTCCTGGCGCCCGGCCAGGATCGACTCCATCGCCTCCGCGGATCCCTCCGCCACCAGCTCGACGCGGATCGGCTTGCCGGCGCGCGTGCGCGGGCTCGTGCGGTGGAAGGCGTCGGCGGAGTCCGAGAAGAACGCCTTCTTCTCGGATCCGTAGGAGATCCGCACGACCGTGGGCGGGGTGGTGGGCTCGCTGCGGCCCGCATTCCGGGTTCCGCCTCCGTCGGCGCAGCCCAGGGTGAGGCAGACGAGCAGAGGCGCGCAGACGCGGCTGTACATCGGCGGTAACGATAGGGGTTTCGCGGCGGGTAGGCAAGCAGGCGTGGACGCCCTCAGCGCACGCCCCTCCGCCGGTCGCGGTCTTATACTGCACCGTCATGACGCCGCTCTCCGCCGTGCTCATCGCGCACAACGAGGAGCGGAACCTGCCCGCCGCGTTGGAGAGCGTGAGCTTCTGCGACGAGATCGTGGTCATGGACTCCGGGTCCACGGACCGCACGCGCGAGGTCGCGCAGGCCGCGGGCGCGCGCGTGCTGCGCAACGAGCCGTGGCCGGGGTTCGTGGCCCAGCGCAACCTGGCCAAGGATGCCGCCCGCCACGACTGGATCCTGGCGGTGGACGCCGACGAGCGGGTCACTCCGGAGCTGCGCGCGGAGATCGAGGCCGTCCGGGCCTCGGGGTTCGACCGCGCCGGGTACCGCATCCCGCGCCTGGCGTTCTACCTGGGGCGCTGGATCCGGGGGACGGACTGGTACCCCGACGCCCAGCTGCGCCTTTTCGACCGCACCCGCGGCCGCTGGCAGGGAGGGCTCATCCACGAGTCCGTGCGCGTGGAGGGCCCCGTGGGACGCCTGCGCTCCGAGCTGCAGCACTATCCCTACGATGACATCGCGCATCACCTGCGCAAGATCGACAGCTACACCACGCTGTGGGCGCGCGAGGCCTGGCAGGCGGGGCGCCGGGCGGGATCCGCCGAGGTCCTGGGCGCGCCGGCCTGGGCGTTCCTCCGGAACTACGTCCTCAAGGGCGGCTTCCGCCTGGGCGAGGTCGGCCTCACGGTGTCGCTGCTCAACACGCACTACACCCACGCCAAGCTGGCCAAGCTGCGGGAGCTGATGCGTTCCGACGGCCACGGCCGGTGAACGTGCTGCACGTGGACTCCGCCGCGGGCTGGCGCGGGGGCCAGAACCAGGTGCTGCTCACCGCGATGGGCATGGCCGCGCGCGGCCACCGCGTGGCGCTGGCCTGCCGCTCCGGCGGCGCGCTCGAGGCCCGCGCCCGCGCCCAGGGCCTCGAGGTCCACGGCTTGCCGCTGCGGGGCGATGTGTCGCTCCGGGCGGCGGCCCGCCTGGCCGGGCTCCTCCGCCGGACGCGCGCCGACGTCCTCCACCTGCACGATCCGCATGCCCTGGCCGCCGGGCTCCTGGCCGCGCGCGCCGCGTCGCGAACGCGGACCGTGGCGAGCCGCCGCGTGGATTTCCGCTTGCGCGGCCCGCTCTCTCGCTGGAAGTACCGGGCGTGTCGAGGAGTGATCGCGGTCAGCCGGAAGGTCGCCGAGGTGCTGGGCGCGGACGGAATGGCGGCGGAGCGGATCCGCGTGGTCTACGAGGGAGTGCCGGACCGCCCCGCCCTCCCGGGAGGCCGCGAGGCACTGGCCGCGCTGGGCGTGCCCGAGGGCTGCCCCGTGGTGGGCAACGTGGCGGCCCTCACGGACCACAAGGACCACGCCACGCTCATCGAGGCCGCGGCGCGGGTCCGCCAGCGCGTGCCCGAGGCCCGCTTCGTCTGCGTGGGCGACGGAGAGCTGCGGCCGCGGCTCGAGGCCCTCTGCCGCGAGCGGGGCCTGGGCGACCGGTGGATCTTCGCCGGTTTCCGGAGCGATCTCGACCGCCTCCTCCCCGCCTTCACGGTCTTCTGCCTCTCCTCGCACATGGAGGGCCTCGGCACCAGCCTGCTCGACGCGATGGCGTTCGCCCGTCCCGTCGTGGCCACCGCGGCCGGCGGCATCCCCGAGGCCGTGGAGGACGGGGTGACGGGCCGCGTGGTGCCCGTCCGCGATCCCGCGGCCCTGGCCGACGCCCTGGTCGAGATGCTGGCCGATCCCGAGCGTGCGCGGACGATGGGCGCGGCCGGACGCCGCCGCTTCGAGGAGAAGTTCACCGCGGACCGGATGGTGGACGGGACTCTCGCCGTCTACGACGGTCTGCGTTGAAGGTCCGGGCCATCGTCAACCCCCGCGCGGGGGTGGCCGCCCGCGCCGCCCTCGACGCCATGCGCGCGGCGGGCGCGCCCTGGGGAGACCCCGACCTGCAGCTCACGACGGGGCCGGGCGACGCGCGACGGATGGCGCGCGAGGCGGCGGAGGCCGGGTTCGACGCGGTGGTGGCGGTGGGCGGCGACGGGACCGCCAACGAGGCGGCGTGGGGGCTGCTGCGCTCGCCCACCGCCCTGGGCCTCGTCCCGGCCGGGTCCGGCAACGGCCTGGCCCGCACGCTGCGGATCCCGCTGCGCCCCGCCGCGGCGGTCCGCGCCCTGCGGGACGCGGTGGTGCGGCGGATGGACGTGGGCATGGTGAACGGAAGCCCGTTCCTGAACGTGGCGGGCGCGGGGTTCGACGCCGCCGTGGGCGCGGCCTTCCACGAGTGGGGACAAGCGGGCGGCCGCCGCGGCCTCCTCAGCTACTTCCGGCTGGCCGTGCCGCGAGCCTTGAGCTACCGCGCGAGCCGCTGGACCCTCGCGGCGGGGGACGAAGGTTTCTCCGGCCCCGCCTTCCTCGTGGCCTTCGTGAACGGACGGCAGTACGGCGGGGCCGCGGTGATCGCCCCGGGCGCGCGGCTGGACGACGGGCTTCTCGAGATCGTGGTGGTGGAGGACGCGCCCGCCTTCGAGCTGCTGGTCAACGCGCCGCGCCTTTTCGTCGGCGGGATCGAGGGCTTCCACGGGCAATGGCTCGACATCGAGCCGTATCTCACGACGGCAGGCTTTGATCTCTCCGCCTACCCGCAGGAGGCGGTCGTTGCCGAGAAGCTCCACGCCATGGTGACCTTGGGCTCCAGGAATAGTCGCGTGCGCGACTTTTTTGACGTGCATGCTCTCGCCGAGCGGACGAGCTTCGAGGGAGCACGCCTGGTGCAGGCGGTTCAATCGACCTTCGATCGCAGGCAGACAGCCGTCCCGGACGAACTGCCGCTCGCTCTGACCCCGGAGTTCGCGGCCGTCGAGGGCAAGGGCCGGCAGGGACGCAACTCGATGACCGATTCGAACG
>DAINRN010000060.1:0-1452 GCA_036741815.1 Acidobacteriota bacterium | reverse complement strand
CCGGCGGCGTTCGAGCACCACCGCGACGGCGAGCCCGAGCCGCCGTGCGAACGCCTGGAGGTCACCCTCGAGCGCAGGGCCCTGGCCGTGCTCGTGCCGCGGCCGACGGCGGACGACCCCAACGGCCCGTTCGTCGGGGATCGAGGCTAGAGAAAAGAAGGAGAGGGAGCCGCAGCGCGACTCCCTCTCGGCACGTCTAATCCGCCGGAGACGAGCGGATCCCGCTCGGCGATAGTCAGAGTGTCGCGGTTTTACGCTGCTGGAAGCACTCTTTGCAGTAGACCGGCCGCCCCTGCGTCGGCTTGAAGGGGACGGTGGTCTCCTTGCCGCATTGAGAGCACGTGGCCGTCGTCTCCACGCGCTCGCGCTGCGGATGGCTCATCCTGGAGTTCCGCTTGCTCTTGCAGTCCTTGCACCGCTTGGGCTCGTTCTTGAAGTTCTTGTCCGCGTAGAAAAGCTGCTCCCCTGCGGTCCACACGAACGGTTGATGACACTCGACACAAACGAGACTCTTGTCTCGGTACTCCATGGCCTCTCCAGTCGGGATCGGACCCGTCCCGGGACGCAGCGGCCCGGGGATCTATTCGCTCTCGCGGCGGATCTTCTTCCTGTTTCGTTTGCGGGCAAGGGCCTGTTTAGCCCGGCGCTTGTCCCCCGGCTTCAAGTAGAAGCTGTGCTTCTTGATGTCCTTGATGATGTCTTCCTGCTGGACCTTCCTCTTGAAGCGGCGGAGGGCATTTTCGATTGATTCGCCTTCTTGGATCTTGATCTCGGCCAAAACGGTTAACACCCCCTGACTCTCATGGAATCCTCCGATCATAAGGCCTGGCCGAGCCTTACGATCGGCGGTGATGCTAGAAGATGGCCCGGAGGGGTGTCAAGGGAAATTATAGATACTCAAAGGTATAGGCGAATTCTCGCTTCGGCCTCCCAGCGCCGTCCCCTGGGGCGGCCGAGGCAACTGCCGTCGAATCAGTGATTTCCCACTTCCGTAACGCTTTCAGATTTCGTAAATTCCGGGTTCACTCCGTGGGATCCGCCTCCGCGGCCGGCTCGCGAGCCGATTCCACGTCGAAACCCGAAAGGTCTTCCAAGCTCACGCGTCGGGAGAGGTCGTGGTAGACAATCTGGCCGATGGATTCGGTCCTATCGAAGGTGCAGCCGAGGGACCGCAGGCGCGCCTCGAGCGACGGGGCGAGGTCGGGATCGACGACCAGCGCGTCCGGCCCCGTTTTCCGCACCAGCCCGGCCTGGCCCTGATGGACCCATGACACGTCCGGCCCCAGCTCACCGGAGAGGATCACCTGCCCGTCGGAGAGGAAGGTGTACTTGGGGCCGATCCAGAAGCCGGCATATCCCGTGCGGACGCCCAGGCGCGCGAGCGTGTCGAGGAAGGCCCGGTCGCGCTGCTGGGCATGGTCACCGTCAAGCTTGGCAACACGGCGCTCGCGA
>DAINRN010000059.1:7552-11374 GCA_036741815.1 Acidobacteriota bacterium | reverse complement strand
CTGCCTGGCGACGACTTGCATGTCGTTGAAGAAGTAGACCGCCCCCGGAGCGGAAGCCACGCCCTCGTCCTCCGAGTTCATGGCCGGGGCGCTCCAGTACGGGTCGCCATCCACGGGCTTCACGGCACGAAGGGCGTTGGCCTTGCGCACCACCAGCGCGTAGTCCGTCGATCCAGGACCGTCCATCTCGACGAGCATGGGTGTCGACCGCGCGCCGCTCAGCGTGCCCCAGGTCCCCACCGGACCATTAGGTCCGTTCTCATCGCAGTAATAGACGTCGTTCACAGTGGCGATGTAGGCGCGGCCGCCAAGATAGGCCGCGGCCTTGGAGTTCGGATCCTGGCAGTCGCCGCCGCTACAGTGCAATTGGAGGTGGCCATCCTGGGCATCGAGGAAACGCAGACCGCACGGCTTCTCATGGATGAGCACGTGGCTGCCGCCCACTGTCACCGGAGCGACACTGCCTTCGCCCAGGAGGGCTTGGCTCCACAGGAGGGCGCCGGTGCTGGCCCGGAGGCATAGGACTCGTCCGTCGTTGGACCCGTCGGGCGCCCGGTTCACGGCATAGACCCGATTGCCCAGCGCGACCACTCCCGACCAGAAGCCGCCGATCGGGGCCTGATAGGTCCATCGCGTCGATCCGTCCTCGGTAGACAGCGCATAGAGAACGTTGGCCGCGGTGATGAAGACCGTGCGGTTTCCGACCATGGGCGGCGTGAGCACAGCTGTGAGAAAGGTGCGAGTCCATACTCTTTCCAGCGGGACCGCATGCGTCACCCCGGGGAGATGGCCGGTGTGCCGGCTGTTCGCCTGATACATGAGCCATCGGGGCGACGAGCAGCCTGCGCCCCACAGCAACGTCCATGAGAGCAGGATCGAAGCGCGGGCGCCGTTGCCACGAGTGGACCTCGGGCATCGCGAGGCGTCCCGCAGCGTGCGGACCCCGAGCAGCGACACGCGGGCAGGCTATGCCGCTCCGGCGGGGCGGTCAAGGTCGGGTTCGGGTCACGGTGACGCCCGTGGTCCAGGGCAACGTCGTGATCGTCTCCGGGCTGGACCATCCGGTGCGGGGGCTGCGGGTGGTCGCGGCGAGGGCCGGCAGGGGGACAATGCCGCGCATGGCATAATCGCGGCGTTTCCGAGAGCGCTGCCCGAAGTCGCCCATGAGCCCGCCTCCTGACGAGCGGCGCGTCCACCCGCCCGACGACGGCCCGCCGACGGAAGACGTCACCCCGGCGGACTCCGCGCCAACGGTGGCGATGCCCGACGACGCGGAGCGAGGCCCAGCCTTCTCACGCGACGAGGTGATCGCCGGCCGATACCGCATCGTCCGGTTCATCGCGCGCGGCGGCATGGGCGAGGTCTACGAGGCCGAAGACCTCGAGCTGGGCGTGCACGTCGCCCTGAAGACCTTGCGATCGGATGCCGAAGGGAAGACAGAGGCGGCCGAACGCTTCAAGCGCGAGATCCAGCTCGCCCGGCAGGTGACGCATCCCAACGTCTGCCGCATCTTCGACCTCGTGCGTCACGCGCGAAGCCCGGCCGCGGGCCCCGCGCCGGACGTGCTCTGTCTGACGATGGAGCTGCTGGCGGGGGAGACGCTCCTGGACCGGCTCCGGCGAAGAGGCGCCATGAGGACGGAGGAGGCCCTGCCGATCGTCGACCAGGTCGCGGCCGCGCTGACCGCCGCCCACCGGGTCGGCGTCATCCATCGCGACTTCAAGAGTCCCAACGTGATGCTGGTGCCGGCCGGTCCCGACGGCGAGGTCAGGGCCGTGGTCACCGACTTCGGCCTGGCCCGGGCCTCGGCGGGCTCGGCTTCCGGCGCCATCACCGCCACCGCCAGGATCCTGGGGACGCCCGCATACATGGCTCCCGAGCAGATCGAAGGCAAGCCCGTCACCGCGGCGGCCGACATCTACGCGCTGGGCATCGTGGTCTACGAGATGGTCACGGGCCGCCGGCCGTTCTCGGGCGCGAACTCGTTGGCCGTCGCCGTCAAGCGCCTGACCGAGCCGCCGGCCTCGCCGCGCGTCTACTCCCCCGGCCTGGACCCGCGGTGGGAGGAGGCAATCCTCATCTGTCTGCGCGTCGATCCCGCCCAACGCTTCGCCTCTGCCGAAGACGTGGTCCGGGCGTTGCGCGGGGAGAGCCTCGTGCCCACGCTCGGCATCGCGGCCCGGACCAGGCAAAGGCGACGCCGGGCGGCCGCCGGAGCGGCTGCCCTGTTGGTCGCGGGCGCGATCGGGTATCGCGCCCTCCGGCCTGGGCGCGCGACGGAGACCGCCCGTCCGGCGGCGGGCGCGGCCCGCGACGCGCCCGCCAGGGCGCGGCCCGCCGTCGCCGTCCTCGGATTCAAGGACCTGGGAGGCAAGAAGGACTACGCCTGGCTCTCCGCCGCGCTCTCCGAGATGGTGGCCAGCGAGCTGGCCGCCGGTGAGAGCATCCGCGTCGTCGCCGGAGAGAACGTGGCGCGGATGAAGCTGGACCTCGCGCTCCAGGACAGCGACGAACTGACGACCGAGAGACTCGCACGGGTCGGCGGACACCTCGGCGCCGACCGGGTCGTCCTCGGGTCGTACCTCGCCCTCGGTGCGGGGACCGGCCGGCGGCTCCGTCTGGACGTGCGCGTCCAGGCCACGTCGGACGGGGAGACCCTCGCCTCCTTCAGCGAGACGGGCTCGGAGGCCGAGCTGTTCGACCTCGTCTCGCGGGCGGGATCACAGCTCCGCACGCGGCTGGGGGCGGCGCGGCTCTCGGAGGCCGACGCGCGCGCGCTGAGGGCGTCCATTCCCTCGAGCCCCGCCGCCGCGCGTGCGTACAGCGAGGGGCTGGCGCGGCTGCGCGTCTTCGATGCCGTGCGCGCGCGGCCGCTACTGGAGGAGGCGGTCCGGGCGGACCCGGCGCATCCCCTGCTGCACGCCGCCCTGTCCGAGGCCTGGTCAGCCCTCGGTTACGACGCCGTCGCGCGGAGGGAGGCCAAGACGGCCTTCGAGCGCTCCGCCGAGCTGTCTCGCGAAGAGCGGCTGGCGGTCGAGGCCCGCTACCGCGAGACGACCAAGGAATGGGACCGCGCGGTGGAGATCCACCGGACCCTGTGGAACTTCTTTCCCGACAACCTGGAGTACGGCCTGGGCCTGGCCGAAGCCGAGGAGCGGGCGGGTAAGCGGAAAGAGGCGCTGGCTACCGTGCAGGCTCTGCGCAGGCTGCCCGCGCCCGATGGGGAGGATCCGCGCATCGATCTCGCCGAGGCGAACGTCGCCCTCCGGCTCTCCGAGTTCACACGGCAACGGGCCGCGGCCGAGCGGGCGGCCACGAAGGCGGAAGCGCGCGGCGCGCGGCTGCTGGTGGCCGCGGCGCGGCTGAGCGCGGCCCATGCGGCCTGGGCGCTCGGCGAGCCCGACCGCGCCCTGGAACTCTACGGCGAAGCGAAGGCGATCTTCGACGCCGCCGGCGATCGATCCGGCGTGGCCCGCGCCTTGACCGGCATGGCCACCGTGCATTACCGCCGGGGCCGCCTGGCGGAGGCGAAGCAGCTCTACGAGCGCAGCCTGGCGGTGTTCCGGGAGACGGGCAACGAGTTCGCGGTCGCGTGGGGCCTGCACAGCGTCGCCAACGTGCTGAGTGACGGGGGCGACCTGACCGGTTCCCGGGCGCTCCAGGAGCAGGCGCTGGCCATCCATCGGCGTATCGGGGACCGTGGGGGCGAGGCGGGCTCTCTCGGCAACCTCGCCAGCCTCCTTCAGTACCAGGGCGACTTCGCGGGTGCCCGCCGCATGCACGAGCAGGCCCTCGCCATCTTTCGCGAGGTGGGGGAGAAGG
>DAINRN010000059.1:0-7542 GCA_036741815.1 Acidobacteriota bacterium | reverse complement strand
AGGGGCCCGCCGCGATCGAGCTGAACAACCTCGCCGTCGTGCTGGCGGCGCAGGGGGACCTGAAGGGCGCGCAGGCGCTGCTCGAAGAGGCGCTGGCTCTCAAACGCGAGACGGGCAACCGCAGCTCGATCGCCTTCACGCTCGCCGAGCTGGGCGACCTGGCCACCGCGCGCGGCGACCTCGGGGCGGCGCGGAAGCATCACGAGGAAGCCGCTCGCATGCGGGAGGCGCTGGCACAGAAAGGCAGAGCCGCCGAGAGCAGGCTCGCGCTCGCGACCGTGAGCCTGGAGGAGGGCCAGGCGGCGGCGGCCGAGCGGGCGGCGCGGGAGACGGCCGAGGTGTTCCGCTCCGAGAAGACGAACGACCTCGAAGGGGCCGCTCGCCTGGTGCTCGCCCGTGCCCTGGCCGTGCAGGGCAAGCTCGGTGAAGCCCGCGAGGCCGTTCGGGACGCCGCGCGCCTTCTTGGCCACAGCCAGGACCGGGCGGTGCGGCTGTCCTTGACGGTGGCGGCGGCTCGGGTGGAGGGAGCGGGCGGGGGTCCCGCGGCCGCGGCCAGCGCGGAAAGGCTCGCCGCGGCGGCCGCGGAAGCGGCGCGCATGGGGCATGTCGCGCTCGAGCTGGAAGCCCGGCTGGCTTTGGCCGAAGTGGAAGGACACAGCGCACGGCCGGAGGCTCGGGAGCGCGCGCTGCGGCTGGAGGAGGAGGCCAGGGCGAAGGGCTTCGGCCTCATCGCGACCAAGGCCGCCGCTCTACGGGCGCCGCTGAAGTGAACGACGGTGTTTGAGACCGCGCGCCCGTTTCTGCGGTCGCGGCCCCTGGACCCCGACCCTGGTCTGATCGACGTATCGCCCGAGCGCGTCGAGGGCCATCCGGATCTTCGTCGGCTGGCGCTTCCGGGCGGGCATCAGCACGTCCACGCTCAAGGGGGGCGGAGGACCACTGGGGCAGGACGCGCACGAGGCGGCCGGAGGCGAGCTCCTCCGCGACCTCGGGCTCGGCGTGGAACGACATGCCGAGGCCCATGAGGGTGAGCTGGCGGATCGAGAACTGGTTGTTGCTCGTGACCCGGGGCTTGATCGTGACCCGGAAGGTCTGCCCTTCCGGGCCGATGAGCACGTCGGGGGGATGGTGCCAGGCCGGCAGCGCGAGCAGGTCGTGGCGCGCGAGGTCGTGCGGGGCGGCTGGCGTCCCACGCTTCGCCAGGTACTTCGGCGAGGCGCACAGGACGAGCGCCCAGTCCGCCAGGTGGTGGCGCACCAGGCTGGAATCGCGCAGGGGCCGCGAGATCGTGATCGCGAGGTCGATCCTCTCCCGGATGACGTCGACGTCGTCGTCGGTCACGATGAGCTGCAGCGAGAGCGCGGGGTGCGCGGCCAGGAACGGGGCCAGGGCGGTGGCGAGGTGGGTGGCGGCAAACTGCGCCGGCGCGCTCACGCGCAACTCCCCCACCGGCCGCTCCTGGAGGTCCGCCAGGCGCTCGTGCGCGGCTCGCGCGGCCGCCACCATGGCGGCGCATCCTTCGTAGAAGGCTTCCCCGGCCTCGGTCAGGGCCAACCCGCGCGTGGATCGGCGAAACAGCGTGACACCGGCCTCCTGCTCGAGGCGCCGCATCTACTGGCTGACGGCGGACGGCGTGAGGCCCAGCTCGCGCGCGCCGCGCCGGAGCGAGCCGCTCTCCACGACGGCCGTCAGCATCGCCATGCGCCGGTAGCGGTCCACTGTTAAGCCGACCTTAACACTGAATGTCGGGCCGCTCCCGTATCCGGCGAGTTCCCGTTTCGTTATGGTGAGTATGCGCGGGGGCGTGACTGCCGCGCGCGTGGAGGTGTGATGACGATCAAGAGGCTCAGCCGGCGCGAGGCGCTCGGCATGTTGGGCGTCGCCGGCGCGGCCGCCTCGCTCGGCTGCGGCAGCGAGGGCGGAAGCGGGACCACGGACCCGACGCCGACGGGCGGCTCCCCCTCGGGGTGCCTGTCGCCGTCGGAGACCATCGGCCCCTACCCTTCGCTCACGAACTTCGTCCGCAGCGACATCCGCGAGGGCAGGAGCGGGGTCCCGCTCACCTTGACGGTGACGGTAGTGAACGCGAACAACTCGTGCAGCCCGGTCGCGAACGCGGCCGTGGACATCTGGCAGTGCGACGCCGAGGGCCATTATTCGGAATACTCGCAGCCTGGCTACAACGGGACGGGGGCGACGTTCCTCCGCGGCATCCAGATCACCGACGCCAACGGCCGGGTCACCTTCACGACCATCTTTCCCGGCTGGTACGCCGGCCGCGCCACCCACATCCACGCGGAGGTGAAGGTCAACAACGCCACGGTGAAGGTCACGCAGATTGCGTTCCCCGATAACGTCATCGCCGCGGTCTACGCGTCCGGCGTCTACGCGGCCCGGGGACAGAACCCGACGGCGAACGCCGGAGACATGGTGTTCGCCGACAGCCTGGCGTCCGAGCTGGCCACGATCACGGGCGGCGACCCGACGAACGGGTTCGCGGCCACCTTCACCCTCGGCATCCCGGGCTAGGGGAGGTCCAGGATCATCCCTTCGCGCACAAGGGGGGCCCTCCCGAACTGAAGCCACGCCTTCACCCAGCAGTCCCGAGAGGCGAGCTGGCGGAGCCCCTCGATGGGCAGGCGCAGGCCGTGTGGTTGCCAGGCGGGAAGAAGGGACAGAGTGCCGTCGTGGGCAACGGCGTCCTCGTGAAGGACACGGGTAGCCTGGCTTATCTCCAGTTCTGACTAGCGACGTGCACCCCGGTCGTCACTGGACGCGGGCGCAGGGAGCCTCGCCGCACGAGCAGTCGAAGGTCAGCTGCCCGTAGTAGAAGCCCGACCCCATGTCGTCCGTGTTGTGGCGGCTGCCGGGGCTGCTGGCCTGGATCTCCTCCGGCGTGCACACCATCTCCGCCCGTTCGCTGCAGCCCACCGCCACGCGGACGACGATGTGGCCGCTGACCTCGCCCTTCGCCAGGCCGCCTTCAACCCGTACGTGGGTTTCGCCCTCGAACCCAGCCTGCTCGACGACCTCCAGGAGGTTCGTGCTCCCGTCGTTCAGCACCTTCACCTCGGCCGTGGTGTCCAAGGCCGCCGTCATGACGTTGAGGGGCAGGACTTCGTGCTCCGCGCCGTCCTTCAGGGCCTGCGTCCGCACGTGGCGCAGGCAGGCCCGTAGCGGCTCCTGGCCGGCCCGATAGGGGAACCGGAACGGGAAGCGGAACGTGACGTCTCGCGGCGCGTCCGACCAGTCCGCTCCGTTGTTGTCGCCGCAGTGCGGGAAGCTGTAGCGGTTGGAGTCGTCCTGGAACACGGCGAACATCCAGCCCGTCGCTTCCGGATGCCCCCACCAAACGGCGTCGAAGGGATGGATCTCGGGATGGTCGTGGCTGCGGTCGGGCGCGCAACAGAGGGCCGTGTGGCTGGACGCGCTGTGCCCGCCGTGGTCGTAGGAGTAGACGCCGAAGACGCAGGCGTCGCGCCCCAGGTCGGGGCCCTCCAGCTCCGAGCGGCAGCTCCCACCGCCACCGGTGCCGGCGCAGGCGATGCAGTTGCGCTTGGCGTCGGTGAGGGTGCTGATGAACCCGTTGTACCCGCACTGGGGCGCCGGCAGCATGATGCTGGGCGCGCCGCCCGTGATGGGCAGGAAGCGCGCGTCCTCGCCGTAGAACTCGTCGGCCGGCGTCACCTCGGCGTGGATCGCCTTGTCGCCGACCGATGCCGCCCGGGTCCGGCAGGCGTCCGGATCGCAGCGGCAGTCGAGGTGGTTTCCGATCCAGTTGCAGCTGAAAGCGACGGCGTCCGCCCCGTGGAGCGGCGTGTCCACCGTCTTCAGCAGACCGGCCACGAAATCGGGAAAGTTCTGGACCGGCGCCGGCCGCAGGTTCAGCAGGATGTCGCGCGGGTCGGCCCGCTCGTCGTTGACGCCGTAGTCGGTGATCTGGCCGCAGAACTTCCGGCGCACCGGCAGCAGGCCATCCGCCTCGCGCCGCTCGGGACCGGCGGGAGTGGGCCGTAGCGCCTCCAGCGTCTGCTCGTCGCAGAACACGCAGCAGTCCGTGAACGCCGTGCCGGTGGCCACGCGCGGACGGGCCGCTTCGGCATCGACATCCCATACCGATCCCAGGTTGACCTGCTGCGGATCGGGCAGCCCGCCCGCCGGCACGCAGGCACCGGCGCTGCAGGCCTGCGCGCCGCACGACGCCGGCGTGCCGTCGCTGCAGGCCGTGCCATCGGCCACGGCCGTGGGCACGCACTTGGCGGCCTGGCAGTGCCCGCGCGTGCAGGTGTTCTGGTCATGGTCCGTGCACGTCCGGCCGTCCGGTATGGGCACGAGCGTGCACTCGTGCTCCATGCAGCGCGGCTCCATGCAGTCGGTGAGATCGTCTTGTATCCCGGCGCAGCGCGCGCCATCCTCCCGGTTCTTGCACGGATCGGGGATCTGCTGCTCCTGCGGGACCTGGACCCAGGCTCGCGCAGGCGCGGCGCCCGCCAGGAAGGCGCCCATGACGAGCGCCATGGTGGTGACCTTGTGCATGTGCCACCTCCGTTGCCGATGCCGGGCGCCTTCTCAAGCACCCCACTTCTAATAGCCAAACAAGCTGCGCCAATCAGGCGAAGCGCCCACGGCCTTTTCGGCAGGGCTGTGAAAATAGCCGATGCGTTCCGGCCCGGTGATGACAACGCCGCCACCCGGCGCAACGCCGAATCGACCAGCGAAAGCGCGTCCGCTGAGGACGGGCTGTCCAGTGTCCCACACGTAAGCCTTCAGCTCACGCCAGGGTGCCCGCCCGTCATCCGACACGTACCAGGTATAGGTGATCCGATATGCATTCCACCCCCGGGAAGCGACGCTCGTCTTCAGCTTGAGGATGTCGTCAGTATTGTTGTTGTCAAGGTCCGCGATGAAGAGCGAGGTGACATCGTCACCGAGATGGGGATTCAGCTGCCGCCAGCTCCCTCTTGCGCTCTCCGAAATCGCCCAACGTCCCCCGTTGACGCCGAGGACGTCAGTGACGCCGTCGCCAGTGAAGTCGCCAAAGCGTAAGTCGCTCATCGGGAAGGACGAGCTCTGCACGTGTTGCCAGTCGGGCGCGGAAAGCGGCGTTACCCGCCATTCTCCGTCTGGCATACGCCGGAAGGCGTGCGTCGTCCTTCGCGTGGCGCCCGCCCGATGGTCTCGACGATTGGGATCGAACTGGCCGAACGCAACCTCGGCCAGGGGTGCGCCGAACGAACCCAGGCTCGTCCAGGCGCCGGTGCCACCGCTCGCGATTACCCATTCGCCGCCGCTTTGGGTCAGCACGTCGCAACGCAGATCATTGTCGAAATAGCCGAGCCGCACCTGATCCAGCCGTTCCGTGCGCGCGGTCAGATAGGACCACGGAAATTCGCCAAAGCTCGAAAACCACCAGGTTTTGCCGGTGGCGAGAAACAGGTCGTCGATACCGTCGCCGTCGAAATCGCAGACTCCGTATCGGCCGTAGGAATCGAACTCGATCACGTTGCCGGGCGCGATCTTGATGACGTCGAGGTCGTCGCGATCATCGACAGCGATCGCGTCGTCGCCCCAATCGTCCTCAAGACCCTCGTGTGGAAAGACATTGTCGCCGATCGAGATTTCGATGTGAGGGCGGCCGCGAATCTTGATCGCGTTCTCGTTTATGTACTGGAACGAGTTTTCGAAGAACCATGCCTGCACGCCCGCCTGCCCGCCAAAGCCGCTCCCGCCGGTCCCGTGGATGTCGAATTGATGCGTGTAGTTATTGAGGAACCGGCCGTGGTAGCCGCCGCCCTTCAGCGTCAGATTCCATCGCGCATCATAGCCGCCCATTTTGCCGGACGCCGCGAGGCCATGCCGGTTCACGTCAAACAGGTTGAAATACACTTGCGCCCACGCTCCGTGATGCACGTCGACGCCATACCCCGCCGCGTGTTGCGTGAATGCTTGACACCACACCCAATCCAGACACGCGTAATACCAGTGACAGTCGCAGTCGACCGACTCACGCTCCGACTCATGCTGATTGTGATGAAAGTAGTTGTTGAAGATCCGCACCTGCTCGGGGCGGCCGATCCGCTCGCCAGGACGATTGTTTGGCGGCTCCTGGCCGGGTCCGTGCCGACCCTCCTGGTCGTCGAGGACCCTGACGCCGGCCGCGCCCCAGCCGAAGATTTCCATGTTCGAGACTTCGATGTCGAGGCAGCGATGGATGAGAATGCCGAACTGATCCGCGGTTTGCTGGCCGAGACTTGGACCCTCGAGGCGAAATCCGGAAATCCGGACATGATCGTTCGGCAGCGTGTCTGGCGGCGTGTCCTCGGGGCAGGTCACCAGGAGGAAGACGTCTTTCTCATCCTCCGAGTGCGAACCAAATCTCAACAACGGGCCGAACGAATGGGGCGTGCGCGCAGGGCCCGCGCTCTCAGGCAGCGGGACGCCGACGACCGGCGCGGGCGCGTCCGGCTGCTCGAGAACTGGCTTGGGCGGAAAGGACTCGACGCTGGTCAGCGTCACGCAAGTGGCGAACACGAGCGGCAACAGATCTAGCGCGTCGGAGAAATCGAGAACGACGTTGGGTCCAAGGAGCACGGTCGTGTTCGGCTTTTGCAATTCGGCGGCGAGATCCTTCAGCCGAAGGTCATGCAAAGCCTTGTCGATTTGGGGATCGGCCTCTCGAATCTCGAAGGTGTGCGGCTCGGGTGAGGCGGGACAGAACCGCACTGTAGCCGGACCCGATGGAGTTGCGCGGTCCGCGAGATAGGTTGCTTCGCCCGGGCGCAACAGCGGCGGCCGTGCGCCGTCTTGCGCATAGCTGGCGTCAGTCGTCACGGCCAAGGCGAACAGGGATACCGCAATCAGAATCGTCCGCATGAGTGTTTCCTTAATGTTCCATGATTCCTTGAGCCCGCCTTACCGCCGCCGCGGCCAAGCGACTGAGCGCGCCGGCTGATCGCTCTGCTCACAGGACCAAGCACGCGTACAGGGATGCGAAGCCGGGCTCCGCCGGCGTCGCCCGCCGCGGAGATGAGCAGAGCCGCCGCCTCGAGCGGAGCCTTGCCCCTTAAGTGCCTCACGAGACCGAGACTTGGGACAACCTCCTACCAAAAGCGTCGCCATCAGGCCTCAATAAAGCGACCCTACGCGAATCAGATTCGCGCGCGCAGCAGTTTGAGGTGCAAGCCGATCGAACGACTATAAACAGATCGTATTTTGTACCCAGTGTCAATAGGAATCTCGTGTCAAGCGAGCCGAGACTGCAAGTGGCAATTAGCAAACGAGTTAGCGCACCAACGACCCCCGGGCGCGCCAAAAGAGGGCCTTCCTACACGCCCTGCGTCAGCCTGAGCTGAAGACAACGGCAACTGCTTCTGTCTAGACGCGGCCGCGGAGACGCCGACGACCTGGTACTTGGACCTCTGGCGGGCCGCTCACGCCTTCGGCGCGTACCGGAGGATGACGCCGCCGGTGGCCAGCGCGCGCGACTCGAGGAGCGTGAGGTGCTGGGCCTGGCCGCCCGACTTGAACAGTGGGACGCCGTTC